>CAYMCH010000026.1:0-309 GCA_964389035.1 uncultured Candidatus Saccharibacteria bacterium
ACTGCCGTTGCCCAATAATATAACTTGGCCACCGTTTTTAATTGATTCTTTTATGGCTAATGCTGCATCTTCAAACGCCTGAACATTAACCGACCCGACCAACCGCTTAAGTATCTCCGGTTGCTCCTTTATCTCCTTTAACATATTATGTTCCATCTTCCTCCTTTTATAATTAGTATATCAAAAAACAAAAAAAAGAGCCCAGAGGCCCAATATGATTTGAGGCGGATCACGGGGGAGAACCCGTAACCCGCCTCATTGTGCGGCGCACGTCCCAGATTAGGGGGACAGGAGGTCATCATGAGACGA
>CAYMCH010000026.1:319-5219 GCA_964389035.1 uncultured Candidatus Saccharibacteria bacterium
CTGTATGGCTAATACTGCATCTTTAAACGCCTGAATATAAACTGACCCAACCAACCGCCGTAGTATCTCCGGTTGCTCCTTTATTTCTTTTAACATATTATGTTCCATCTTCCTCCTTTTATAATCAGTATATCAAAAAACACAAAAAAAGAGCCTAAAGGCTCAAAATGAATTGAGGCGAATCACGGGGTTAGAACCCGTAACTCGCCTCGTTGTGCGACGTGCGCCCAGATCAGGGAAACAGGAGATCGCCCTAAGGCGACCACAATCCACCACTGTTGCGGCGGACCACATCTGTTGGATCATCCAACCAGCGTCGATGGACGACCTGTCTCCCTTACGACATACGACAGCATAATAGTAGATGTTTACAAATTATTTGTCAACATTAATTGAATCACGATCGCAAAAGTGATAATATTGCAATGTTATTCCGAGATCGTCTAATGGCAGGACAGCGGTTTCTGGCACCGCCAATCTAGGTTCGACTCCTAGTCTCGGAACCAAAGAAAACAGGCTATCGCATGATAGTCTTTTTTCTTTGGTTTCAGGAGTCGGACCTAGGAAGGGGTCGGGAAACCCGGGTTTCCCGTTGCAGGAAAATATTAAAAACCGTCGGTTTTTAAAGAGCGCCATGCGCGAGTTCGCCTCCTAGTCTCGGAACCATAAAAGGTGAGCACGAAAGTGGTCATTTTTTAATATTTGCTACAACTTATTCACACGCCATATAACCACAACTATGGTACAATTCAGAAAGGAGGGGTTTTTATATGCAAATAGGCTTGAGTAGCCGCGAGGCAAAAGAACAGTTAAAAAAATACGGCCCGAATCTTATAAAAGAAACGAGCCGTTTTTCTGTATTAAAAATATTTTTACGCCAAATAAAAGGCAACTTTTTAATTTTTTTATTATTGGCCGCTGCCATCATTTCTTGGTCTGTGAACAAAGATTCCACTTATTACACCATTTTAGTAGTTATTGCTGTTATTGTATTATCTGGATTTTTTCAGGAGTACAAAGCAGAAAAAGCCATCGCCTCACTTAGAAATGCCATTCTTCTTTACACTAATGTATATAGAGACAACAAATTAAAAAGAGTGTTAACCGAGCAGATCGTCCCAGGTGATTTAATAGTGTTGAAAGATGGCGAAAAAGTCCCTGCTGATTGCCAAATTATCGAACAAAAAGATTTATTGGCAAACGAATCAATATTAACTGGCGAATCAAAAGAAGTTAATAAGTCTATTGCCAACAAAAAAAATCCCTCTGAAAATCAAGATAAACTATTTATGGGTACCTTTATTGTAAAAGGTAAAGCACTAGCCAAAGTAATACACACCGGCATGAACACAGAATACGGTAAGATAGCCAAACTGATATCAGGAACGGACAAAGAACTACCTTTGCAAAAAAAGGTTGACAAAATCGCTAAAATTATGGCTGTTGTTGGGATATCCGCCTCAATAATCGCCGGTTTAGTAATGTATTTTTTTGATCGCGGAGGGAATCATAATCTTATCGATATTTTGATTGTTATTATCGCAATGTCTGTTTCGGCAATACCCGAAGGCTTTCCTTTGGTGCTGACCACCGCTTTAGCCACAGGGGCATATAGGATGTCAAAAAAGAATGCCATCGTTAATAGAATGTCCACCATAGAAACCTTAGGCGAGACCACAGTAATCTGTTCTGATAAAACAGGCACTATCACTACCGGAAAAATGACGACACAGAGAATATTAACAAATGATAACGAATACCATGTTGATGGTATCGGTCACGATTTAAATGGTCATGTTTACTTTAATGGTAAAAAAATGGTTTTTGGAGAGCATGAAGACTTGGATATTTTAACCAAAATTGCTCTGGTTTGTAACGACG
This sequence comes from uncultured Candidatus Saccharibacteria bacterium, assembly GCA_964389035.1. Classification (GTDB taxonomy): domain Bacteria; phylum Patescibacteriota; class UBA1384; order XYA2-FULL-43-10; family XYA2-FULL-43-10; genus CAYMCH01. The sequence continues at coordinate 2,201 of CAYMCH010000026.1, forward strand.
CCTATGTAGAGAAAGAGGAAAACGAGCAGAAACTGCAGATTAATGGTAGCGCAACCGAGGCGGCTATTCTGGTATCTGCTCTTAAAACAGGTGCAGACAAAGAGACTTTTAACCAACAAAGAATCGAAGAAATTCCTTTTAATTCGAGTCATAAAATGATGTCGGTAATGATAAAAGATAACAACCGTTTTGAAGTTTTAGCCAAAGGAGCTTTCGAAATAATACTCGATAGATGTAGCAGATACAATAATCATGGCCACATTGTAAATATGCATCTGGGACACAAAGAATATCTTGTAGAAAAAAACAACTCCTTCAATCGCAAAGGGTTACGCACAGTAGCTTTTGCCTATAAGCATGGTGATAGCAAAAACACTTCTTTAGACAATGACTTAATCTTTGCTGGTATTGTGGGTATGGAAGATGCGCCTAAATCAGAAATCGAACAAGCTATTAAAACAGCAGAGCAAGCTAAAATTAAAATAAAAATGATTACAGGAGACAATATTGATACCGCCACATCGATAGCTAAACAGATTGGCCTTAACGGCAAAACCATAGCTGGAATTGATTTAGACCAAATGAGTGACGAGGAATTGCAAGCAGAGGTTTCTGATATTGTAATATTCGCTAGAGTACGGCCAGAGCACAAATTGCGTATAGTACAAGCCTTAAAAGCTAAAGGCGAAGTAGTAACTATGACCGGAGATGGTGTAAACGACTCCCCTGCTCTCAAGGAAGCCCATGTAGGTGTAGCCATGGGCATAGCAGGCACAGATGTTTCGCGCGATGTGGCCGATTTAACACTAAAAGATGATAATTTCGCTACCATTGTAAATGCTATATCAGAAGGCAGAATGATTTTTAATAATATTCGTAAATTTATTACATATCAACTTTCTTGTAATGCATCGGATCTGTTAATAATATTTACTGCTATAATTCTCAATCTACCATTGCCGCTTTTAGCACTTCAAATACTTTTCTTAAATCTTGTAACCGATGATCTCCCAGCAATTTCTTTGGCTTTCAATCCGGCATCACGCGATATCATGAAAGTGGCACCCAGAAGAAAGGCAGAGCTTATTACTCCCAGACTCTACGGATTAATATTTTTCACCGGATTTGTCTTAATGGTCGCCTCTATAAGTGTTTACTATAGCTATTTAGTCTTTACCGAAGATGTCACATTTTCTAGAACCGCCGGACTTCTAACTCTGACGATGCTACAAATTGCTAACGCTTTTAATTTTCGTTCGCTCAAATGGCCTGTGGCAGGTTCTGATTTATTCAGTAACCCTTATCTGATTTACGCTTCAACCGGCTCCATTATCGGTGCAATTGCTATCTTATATACTCCTCTTAATAAAATATTTGAAACCGTGCCACTAGGCTGGCAAAATTGGTTAATTTCTATTGTCGTATCATTTGTAATTATTGCGGTACTAGATGTGGTGAAGAATAGCAAAAAATTTAGATTTTATAGATAACAGTTATTATTTAATAAAGGTTTACTTATGAATAAACAAATTGGCATACCATCCTCTTATTACAGTATTCTAAACCCAAATAATAATGATCGGGAATTATTATTAAATGGTGTTTGCGAAATTATTGATAACAACCCAGATATCACAAAGGCATTTGAGACCATGCGTCTTGGATACCCTGAGCTACCTTTAGAAGAACAGTGTTCGGGTCAACCTTTTCGTGACTCATCGGCAATTATTATGGAAGAAATTGCCAAAACAACTCTGATGAAAAATACTGATCGAGATTGTACTATATTACTACCCTGGCGTTCAGGTCTAGCTTTTGGAGCCAGTTATAAGGCGGTTGGAGTTAATAATTTTTATCATCTGAGCTCTAGGCGTAACGAAAAAACTTTACAACCGGAAGTGGATTATGCTTGTGGAGGGACAAAGCCAGACCAAACAATAATAATCGCCGACCCCATGTTGGCCACAGGTGGTACTATTGTTGATGCCATCTCCAGATTGACTACTGATTTTAACATCCCCCCATCACAGATAATTATTAACGCTGTAGTTGCCGCTCCAGAAGGTATTAGAAACATAAATCAGCATTATCCAGATGTAAAATTTACTCTCGGTTCACTCGATAAAGAGCTCGATAATAGAGGCTATATAGTACCTGGTTTGGGAGACTTTGGAGATAAATATTTTGCCTATATGAGTATGGCTGATTTAGAAGCCTTTGTGGATCAATTTGACTTGCCGGTCGAAGGTAGAGAAAAAATTCTCGAACGATTTAGCCAACATTAATATTAGTCTCATTTAATTGATCTTTTTATTTAGTACTCACAAAATTTATAACAAAAACTCAATTTTAAAATGCATATTCCAAAACAGACTAAAAGAACTATTTAGAATTTATTATTTATTATAAGATCAACCACTTTAGTATGTAGGCATATAAAGATTCATCTGCATAGGCATTGGATCGGGAGCAAACCAAAGAGTTGGGTTTAAGTAATCATACCAGTTTTCATATTTCTCTGGCATTACAGGATCCATAATCATCATACCATCGTTTGTATTAACAGGTGCTGGTGGGAGATAATTTACCATAGGTGCAGTATTAAAAAAGTTTATTGGATCCCACCATGCTGGTTCCGCTGGTGGTAAAGATTCGTATAATGGCAAATTCATATTTTCACTAGGGTTATCGGTATGTGAAATACTCATATTCTCAGAAGTTATCTCAGAATAAGGAGTATAGATACCAGCATATTCACTTAAACCCATGTTTGCAATTGGTTGCAACGGTGTATCATTTGTATTATCGATTTCATGATAACCATCAATTGGTATGGGATTATCGCCTGGCATCAAAGCATTTTCTACTTGATTTAAATTCATGTGATCTTCATAGTTTTGTACCATATCATTAAAATAAATGTAATCGTTATAGCTGTGGTTTATCTTTCTTTCTTGTCTTATAGCAATTCCCCAAACCATTATAGAACGAAGTTGATTTTCATCTAATAGAGATAAAT
>CAYMCH010000026.1:5319-13451 GCA_964389035.1 uncultured Candidatus Saccharibacteria bacterium
AAAATCAACTCACCTGTCTCTGGGTCAGGTTTGATTAAGTTAGTAAAAGATGTATCCCAAGTACTCAATCTTAGCTGTTTGTCTTCATACCCGTTGCCATAACAAGAACTGGTGTATGATGAATACATTAAATCTGCTGGCAAGCCAAGCACCATATCGGTATGACCAATTTTTTTAATACTTGCGATCTTGCCCTCGATCTCTTCTCTACGAAACTCAACTTCTGAAGAATTACTTATATAACCAGGGGAACTGGCAGTAATAATATATGGTCCAGTAGGTTTTGGTGTTTCAGAAATCCAATAGTTGCCGTATTTGTGAATCTTTCCCACACCTTCACCGACTACAGAAACAGATGAGGTAAATATCTCTTTTTCAATTTTTTTCGGATGCTGAAAATATTTGTCATAACTTTCCGGATCTACAGGCATAGTATTACCTGCCAGTACTTGGTCAGTTACCAATACTGGTGTCCCCTCACCAGAAAATCGAGCCAACCTTCGCACTAAATCGTCTTTAATTTTTACACATCCATTTGTACCGCATTTCAAAGTAGGCGTAGAACTACTATGAATACCAATATGGCGACAATGTTCAGAGTTTGGATCATTTAATCCGCATAAATCAGCGCCACCATCTACCGGAGTACCAGCTAATTCAATAAATAGGCTACCGTATTTATTTGGGTCCGAGACACCGCTATGATAGTCATAACCATCTGGATCATTTTGAGTTGAACTCCAAACGATTCCGCGTTTGTACAAACCAAGAGGAGTACCCGTGTTGCCTCTTTCTGAAAACACGGAAGGTTCCCCTATCATCTGCCAAGTATTTGCCGCTAGTGTGGCTTCGCCACTTACTACTGTTTTGCCACTGTTATTATAAGCGGTTAAATTATGTGTTTGCTGAGTTGCACCCGTGTTATTAACATCAACCACTATTAAGTCCACAGTGCAATCTTCTATATTTTCATCGCAGTAATTCATAATATCAGTAGTGTTTGCAGATGGTTTATTAGTATTAATTACTCTTAAAACAATGGCAAAGACAATTATTAGAAGTACAATAGTGCCTATTATTAATTTTTTCTTAGAAATCGCCATGCTTTTCCCTCCGCAAAGTTGTTAAATATAAATATATTTAGATATTTTTTTAAACTATTTAAACAAACATTATAATTATAACCAATTTTTTGAAACCGTGCCACTAGGCTGGCTAAATTGGTTAATTTCTATTGTCGTATCATTCGTCATAATCGCAGTACTAGATGTGGTGAAGAATAGCAAAAAATTTAGATTTTATAGATAGGATTTCGTATATTCAATTGCCTATAGTTATCTTTGATATAATCACGAACATATAATTCGCTATATTTCTACAAACAAATTATTTTTTCTTCGGCATTTGAAATTTGGAATTTAGTAGCTGTATTCTTAATTCTGTATTCTGAATCCCTGATTTTTACTTTCTACCTTATTTTTTACAATCATAAATTTTGCATTTACCGTTTTGCATTTCCACTTTTCACTTTATAAACTTTATAAATTTTCTACTTTCTACTTTTCCACCTTGCCGCCATAGGCGGCTGCACCCTCCCACGCCAGATCCCAAAGTGCGCTCAAGGTATCGGCATAATCTTCATTCAAATACACTTTTTAACACAAGGCAAAAATTCTATATCTCTTACACCTGTTCTTTTTCTAAAAACACAATTGCAAGGAAAATGAATCTAACTAAACATACCACTGCAAATTGAATTTACTATTACATCCATTTATTTTTCAGTCTTTTATTTTTCTATATTATTTTCTGACTTGACATTTCAACTCTTTAATTATTTAGAGTATCCCTATTCCGTCATGAGCGGTAACCCCCGCCACACTACTTCAAAAATGCTACGTAATGTATCTGAAATATCTTTGTCTTCTATTATCACTCCCATTGGCTGTGATTTTACAGTCATTATTGCAATCTTATTATTCCAGATATTAAAGGACGATTTAAAAGGATATTTCTCACGATCTACAAGCTTTATTTCTCGCCAATTTTTAAAGTCCATACCTAGTTTGTAGCTTGGTACCTCGCTTATGTCGGGAATAACAATTTTGCTAGTTATCTGTTTTGAGACTCGTAAAGCCATCGCTTTTGAAAACTTTTTATTCCCAAAGTAGCTAAAAGTGGCACCTGGCACACTAAAAGAAAGAATAGTTCCACCTCTTTTAGTTTCATTAACAATCTGCAGGACCATCTCGGCTAAGCGATCGTTGCCTTCAAAGTACGACAGTTTCGGTTTCTCTTCATTTAAATTGTAAATTGCCTCAAGTTCTGGAAATATTTCGAGAACTGCCATTTTTTGTTTCTGTACGTAATTTTTTAGGTATCGCGGATGAAGTGCAGACCATTCGGTTTTCTTACCAATCACTAGTTTTTGGATCAGCGGAATATTAAGTAGCTTATCCAGTATGCGATAAACATTTGTTCTCTCTACCCTTGCTTTTTTGGATATCTCCACAACCGTCGCTTTGCCCAACTCTAAAAGCGCCAAGTAAACTTTCTCCTCTTTGTCGCTAAAACCGATCTCTCTTAGGGATGTTTTTTGGTCTTTTCTCATTGTGTGCACTTTATGGACATCTTTATTAAGATATTCTGAGTATAGATTATCACTATATGATAATAATGCAAAATATATAGACCATGATATACACAATATATTACTAATGTGCAAAGATTTGATGGGTCAAGTAAAGAAGAGAAAAAGATGATTAAATGAAAATAGGAGAAATAAAAGAAAAAGTTAAGAATTTCCAGAAATATCCCGGCACGAAAAAAATAAAAGCCGCTTCTGTTTGCAATCAAGCTTATCCTAGTTGCTTTAATTTAAGCTTGTCCGAAGCAGAAATGCACGAAGAATGGGGACAATATCTCTCATATGACAAAGATATGATATATTCCAAAATTCAACCCTGCATTAGACATCAGGATTGGAAAATTATCTGCAATGACTCCGAAAATCGTTATCGATATCTATCACTATTTAACATGGCGGATGTCGGCGGAATTATTGTGCAGGAATATAATAAAAAACATTATATAGCCACAAGATATTCAATTAATGCAATGGTGAATTTTTTGACGAGCCTAGAACTAGATATGTCCAAGATCAGAATTGCATATTTTTACGAAAACAATGTTGCTAATGCGACAAACAATAAATATAGATTAAATAAAAATTTTCCGATTGATCCGATTCTCGAATATTGGAAAGACAAGCACAAATTTAAAGACAGTCAATTTATTCCAAATAATAATCGAGATACTCTGTTAGCTTTGAATATCTTTGGCCTTCCTACACCATGGGGATATCGGAATGAAATTTTTTATGAACACAAGGGGAGATTATTAGATATTGGGACAATCGAGCACTTAATGTACTCTCCAATTTTTGACAAGACCGGCGAAATTATTGATATCGAGAAATTTAAACATTCGGTTGCAATCTCGGGTGTAGGCATAGAAAGGCTGGCTATGGTCGTAAACGATTTAGACAATGCATGGAATATCGATACTATCGCACCTTTAATAGATAAAGCAAAGCTTCTCTTCCTTTTAAGTGAAAGCAAATCGATGATTCTAATTCAAGCCCTAAGAGCAATCCACCGAATAATCGCAGATGGAGGGAAATACGAATCAATGAACAAAAGAAGAAAAGAGTATTTTAGAATGTTTTTCAAACCGATTTATCAAATCATAAAAAATGACGATAAATTTGATAATAAAATCAGACAGTTATTATATTTGAATTCAAATTTAAATCCCGATGAAGTCAATCTCTCCAACAGCATTGATAGTGTTATCAAAGAACTAGAAGAAAGGTATTTCGCCTTTGCGAGAGATAATTCAAAAAAATTAACGGGGTGTAGCCCAAGAGCAGAGGCACTTAGTTAGGTATACTTAACTAGGCAATGTGATGGTGCAAATCCATCCGCCCCGACCATACAGGAGTGTAGCTCAGCAGTCAGAGCACCTTAACTACTTTAAGGAGGTCGATGGTGCAAATCCATCCATTCCTACCAATTTTTCACCAAATCAGAACGGGATATTGGGGTAACACTTCGGGAGACATTTTAATCAATGCTTCCCTCCATACTTTTGTACCGGCTTGCACCCTCCCACGCCAGATCCCAAAGTGCGCTCAAGGTATCGGCAATCGGCTTGGACTCGATAATAATACCGATCTGCGGACCGCCCTTTTCGTAATTGGCAAAATAAATCCTCTTCCCTTGAACCATACCCTCGATTTTGAAGTGAAATTTTGATAGCGGCACTTTTCGTCCTATTCTCAGGTGCTCTTTTCGAAAACCCATATAGTACTCGCTAAGCTCATCATTAGGCACGATGGCTTTTACCAGTACTCCCCGCTTGACTCTGGCCGGTACATATTCCTTAACTAGCCAATCCAGCACACGCGGATTGTATTTTGCCGGCTGTACAAAGCATTTGCACACCTCTTTGGACTCAAGAGTACAGCCATAGAACTTTTTCATACCATCAAACCCCTCGTATACCTCTATTTTCGGTCGCAAGCCTTGCAGACGATAGATATCGGTCAACTCGCTGATATTCTGCTTAATTTCTTTGTATTTCTTCTCGTAATTACTAAAAAGCCTGTCAGGCGCTACAGCTTGGAACAAGCGTCGTTTGCCCTGCGACACCTCCACAATCAAACCGCGCTTAACCATCTCTGGAAAGATCTCGTACAGGGTAGTACGCTTAATACCTGTATTACGCGCAATATACTGTGGGAGTTGTGGACCCAATTCCAAAAGAGCAAGATATATTTCACTCTCACGCTCATCAAGTCCCAGGTTTTCTAATAGTGTTTTTGTGTCCATAGTTTTCCGTCATTGCGAAGTACGAAGCAATCTATTTATTCCCAACCGACTTTGTCATTGCGAGGTACGAAGCAATCTTTATAATAGTTCAGCGTACAAATCTTTTAAGTCAGGATTAAAGTCCTTTATAAGCTCTAATTTCTTTTTCCTTGAACCGCCCTTGATCTGTTTTTCTCTATTTATGACAGATTGAGGAGTATCGGCAATTTCAAAGTAAACAAGTTTTACCACGTTATATCTCTGAGTAAATGATTCCGTCGTTTTGTTTTTGTGTTCAAAAACCCTTCTGATCAGATTGTTTGTGACCCCAAAGTATATTACCCGATTATTCAGACTCATCATCGCATAGACATAATAGGATTCAGATTGCTTCGTCGTTCCTCCTCGCAATGACGTACAATTATGTTTTCTCTGTCGTATTATTCGTCACTTCACTTTATTTTATCACTCATCCTAGCCTCAGGTCAAGCGTAGTATTAAATTATAATGAATTTTAATTTTCTGCCGTGTTTATTGACACTTTACGACTTTTTTGATACAATTGCTTGTTCGAAAGTGAGCAATCGCTTCCGAAGGCACACCAAAACGGCGGAAGTCTCCCGCCAAAAGCAAGCCCCTTCAGAGGTAAATAAGCAAGCCTGCTAAAGAGATATATAAGAGACCCTAAGACACAAAATCTCTCTTACTTATCTTGAGTAACAGCGGAAGCGAAGCAGAGACACTTTAACAAGAGCTAGGAGGATAACCTTAATGGAAATCAGGCTTAGATCTGAGCGCAGAGAAGGCAACGCATCTGTATACATATTCTGTTCGATTGATGGATTTTCCTTGAGAGGGTATTCGTTCGGACTCTACGGAAAAAGCAAGATAGACTATGACCTAATCAAAATTTGGCTGATTGGGTATTCAGTCTTGAAGGCAATACAGCTTGGATATTGTCCGCTTATTCAAGCTAGTAAAGTTTTAAATGAAATGGGAGAAATTGAATACTGGATTGAACACGGGCACTGGATATTTGGTTGGATTGGGATGCAAAGTAGAACACTTCTGTCAAATGACAGAAGAATCGGGCACTGGATCGTTGATAACGCGAATGAGCTTGGGATCAATATTGTAGAAGAAAATGATCCTTGGCGCGCATAGTTCCTGCCATTGACCCCTGAGCTCTAACAGGTTCAGACCCCGGACAGTGCCCGAAACCGAACATGGTTCTGGGCTCCTCCGAGGTTTAGCCTCGATCGTTAACAATCCAAGGCTAGCGCCTGTACGCAGGCCCGCTTCAATACCATGGAAGACTACCAGAAGATGCTCGAGACGGCCAAGCTTTGGTATATCCAGGCTATCATCTGGGCCGGCATTGAGGTAATTCGTATCGAGAGAATAGCTGAGGAGGCTGTCTAATAATTTCTTCTTAGCGAATTTGGTCAAATTCTCTAAAAATAGGTTATTAATCCACTCTAATTTTTCCAAGGCAAGGACATCCCATCCCCCCTGCTTGTTTTAGGTTGTTTGTGTTATCATCTGACTCTCCCAATTAATATTCTCTCGCTTAATCTGCTTTCTCTTCAAGCCAAAAAATATCTTGGTCAGGTTGTGAGCCGTGCTGATCAAACCCAATTCTCTTAATGCCATTTCTTTGCCCCTGCAGAGAAATTCAGTGAAACCAAGATTGTGCTTGATATTACCAAAAGCCGGCTCAACATCACCAAAACGTTTGGCATATTTCTTTTTGCCTTCCGGTGTGTTCAATTTAAATCTCATCTCCTTTGTTAATTTATCCAGTTTAAAGTTCATGGTAATGAAGCGGGCGGTACCTCTGGTACACTCGGATTTAAAGGGGCAGTCGTGGCATTGCGTCCCTCTGTATTCTTTGGTGCCATCCTTATTCTTTTTCTTTAATATCAATCTCTTGCCTTCGGGGCAGCTGAATTCGTCTTTTTTCTGGTGGTACTCAAAGTTTTTCCGGTCAAAGCGGCTGGCAGTGTTTTCTTTGTCTTTTTTCTCATCCTCTCTTTTTCTGGTATCGGGGATAAATGCCTCGATCTTTTTGTCTTTTAGGAAAGTGATGTTCTCTTGGTTGAAATAGGCGGGGTCGGCCTTAGCATCATCAATTTTCTGCTTGGTATTATCTTCCGCTTGCCCAACCATTGATTGCAAGCTGTGGGTATCGGATGGATCTGTAGTGACATCATATGCAGCGATGAATTGGTTGGCTGTTACGATTTGGCAATTGTAAGCCATTTTAAAAGAGCCGTCTTTCATCTTCATCAAGGCAGAATCCGGATCGGTGGTGTTGGAGGTTTTACTATTTGTTTTGTTCATTTCGGCTTTAGCTAACTTTTCAGCTTGATGTTGTTTTCTATCGATTTCTTGGCTGGCTTCTTCAATATCGGTCAACTTTTTTTGAAGCTTTTCGATCTCCCTTTTCCTTGTTTTCGGGTCAGCTAGGTGCTCTGGGATTTGGTCGTAACCACGTTTGTTGCCAAACTCCTTATCTTCCTCGGCATCAACTTTCTCGGCTTCGGACAGGAAAGTCTCAATTTTAGCTTTGAGCTTAGCTATCTCTTCTTTGGTCATAAGGTTGTTCTTGGAAGCGGCTGCTTTGATTTTGGTTCCATCTACTGAGATGCTGGAGAAGTTTGCAAGTCCCAGTTTTGCAGCCAGAATAACAATCTGAGCAAAAATGTCTGGTAGCTTTGAAAGTTGATTCTTGCGGAAAAGATTGATGGTACCGTGATCGAGGTGTTGGTTGGCAGCCAGATAGCGTAGAGCAATACTGTCATCTATAGCAACTTCAATCTTTCTCGAGCTTCTGATACCTTTGGTATAGGCATAGAAGATAATCTTAATAACCATACGGGGGTTGTAAGCCGGTGCACCCTCTTCGGTGTATGGCTTCTCAATTTCAGAGAGGTCAAGATGGTCAACAATATCATTGATGATAAAACAGCAATGATCGGGAGGTAAACACTCGACCAATGACGGGGGCAGAAGCATGGCTTGATTTTGGTTATATAGCTTAAATTTCATAGAATCCCTCCAGTTAAAATTCATTGTTGCTGGATTCTATTTTACGCTCATTTAGACTCAGACGGCAATCAAAGTTGCTTTGTTTTTAGCTATCTTTGTAGCTTCCAGACTTGATATTCAGGCTAACGAATAATATGACTTTACCTTTCTAGGACTATATAATCTGTGACTTTTTAGGTGGGACTATCGGGGAGTTATTAGACAGCCTCT
>CAYMCH010000027.1:0-1612 GCA_964389035.1 uncultured Candidatus Saccharibacteria bacterium
GTTGCATGATCTGACTCCTTGTTGGAGTCCAATATGTTAGTGAACTTTTGCAGATAAATTATGATAATTTATCTTTTGCGTGAACGCATTTGATTTTCAAGTAATATAATCTCATCTCTTAGCTCTGCAGCACGTTCAAATCTCATGTCTTTTGCGGCTTGATACATCTCTTGTCGAAGGATCTGAATAGTTTTTTTCTTGGACGACATATTCAATTTTATAAAATTATTTTCGATATTTTCAAGTTTTTTCTCTTTTTCTGTTTCAACTTTTTTAATCTCTTTTATAATGCTTTTCGGTGTAATATTATGTAACAAATTATGATTCATTTGTGCTTTTCTACGGCGATTTGTTTCCTCAACAGCTTGTTTCATAGAAACAGTTGTTTTGTCGGCATACATAATTATTTGACCGTCTTGGTGTCTAGCTGCTCTGCCGATAGTCTGGATTAAGGATGTTTTAGATCGCAAAAATCCTTCTTTGTCTGCATCTAAGATAATTACTAATGATACCTCTGGCAAATCCAAACCCTCGCGCAATAAATTAATTCCCACTAGTACATCAAAATCACCGAGCCGAAGCGAATGTAATATTTTAGATCTTTCCATTGTCTCTACGTCTGAATGTAAATAGGCCACTTTGATCTTTTTGTCGATTAAAAAATCAGTCAGCTCTTCTGCTAGTCTTTTGGTGAGAGTAGTAACAAGTACTCGCTGATTTTTTTTGACTCTTGCCTCAATTTCATAAATTAAGTTTTCAATTTGCCCATTGCAAGGTCTAATTTCAATAGTAGGGTCAAGCAGTCCTGTTGGACGAATCAATTGTTCTACAACCGCGTGGTAGGGTTTGGGAGTGTTGTTTATATAATTTAAAGCTGTACTTTTTGTAATCTCATACTCTGCTGGAGTGGCTGAGGCAAAAATTACTTGGTTGATTTTATTATAAAATTCTTCGTAATTTAAAGGACGATTATCGTAAGCGGATGGGAGTCTGAATCCGTATTCAACTAGTTTATCTTTTCTAGATCTGTCTCCAGCGTACATTCCGCCAATTTGTGGCACAGTAATGTGTGATTCGTCAATGATCATCAGATAATTTTTGGGGAAATAATCTAGAAGAACATAAGCAGGATCACCAGGTTTTCTCTCGTCAAAATAGCGGGAGTAATTTTCTATTCCTGAACAAAAACCAGTATTTTCAATCATTTCGAGATCATAATTGGTACGTTCTTCTATTCTCTGAGCTTCTAACAATTTATTTGTGGATTTAAAATATTCGATCTGAGTTTTCAAATCACTTCTAATATTTTTTAGTGCTTGTTTTTGAACTTCTTGTGGCAGTACAAAATGAGTCGCCGGAAATATTTCATATTCTTCTTGTTCGTATATAATCTTGCCAGTTAGCCAATCGACTTCGGTAATTTTCTCAATTTCATTGCCAAAAAATTGAATTTTAATTGTGTTGTTTAAATAAGCTGGAAATATTTCTAAAGTGTCTCCATTGAGACGAAATGTACCTCTTTTTATTTCATAATCATTTCTACTATATCTTTGGTTGATTAGTTTTTGTAAAAAAATATCTCGATTGACTTTTTCTCCAATTTTGAAGGTAA
>CAYMCH010000027.1:1622-13410 GCA_964389035.1 uncultured Candidatus Saccharibacteria bacterium
TCATATATGTTTCCGGTAGCAACTATTACGTAAAGATAGGGTTTTTCACCTTCACCTATTGTATGTAGATATTTTTCACGTTCATTTCTTTTTTCTGCTATCTTTTCAACAGTTTTTTCTGCTATCTCATATAACGATTTATACATTTCAGGTGAGCCGATACCAAAAATACAAGAAACGCTGGCGACAATAATTACATCGCTTCTAGTAATTAACGCTTGGGTGGCGGCGTGACGCAGTCGATCAATTTCATCATTTATAGAAGAATCTTTTTCGATATAGGTATCGCTTGATGGTATATATGCTTCCGGTTGATAGTAATCGTAATAAGAAATAAAGTAGTGGACTGCGTTATTTGGAAAAAATTCTCTAAATTCATCGGCGAGCTGAGCAGCCAGAGTTTTATTGTGTGCAATTACCAGTGTGGGTTTTTGCACATTATTAATGACGTTAGCCATAGTAAATGTTTTACCACTGCCGGTAACTCCTAACAAAGTTTGGTGTTTCACGCCCATATTTAAATTTGCGGTCAATTTTTCAATTGCCTGCGGCTGATCTCCGGTGGGTATAAATTTTGATTGCAAATTAAATTTCATTTGACTATTTATGAGCAAATATATAATAGTTACGCTTGAGTTGGCATTCAAGTTGAGCTGCCATTAAAAGACAGCAATAGGGGCCAACAGGTCAGTCGTACAAAAGGATCAGGTGTCGATACGCTTGGCCTTTTTACTTTCTCTCCAATCATTAATTTCTTTATGATCTCCAGATCGTAGCACTTCCGGTACTTTCCACCCCTTGTACTCAATTGGTCTAGTATATACAGGATAATCATAGTTTAGGGAATAGGAATCAGATGCCAGCTTATTAGGGGATTCGTTATCTTTTTTATTTTTTATATTTAATATTTGATCTTGAGCCGGCATAAATGATTCGTTTAGTGCCGATTCTTCCCTAATGACTCCAGGAATCATTCTGGTTATTGTATCAACTAGCACCATAGCAGGAATTTCCCCGCCTGTTAATACATAGTCGCCAATCGATATCTCTTCATCGACCAAATGATTGTGCACTCTTTGGTCAAACCCCTCATAGTGACCACATAATAGTACGATATTATCGTATTTTGCTAATTCCACAGCTTTTTGTTGAGTAAACCGTTGTCCTTTTGGTGAAAGAAGAATGATTCTAATATTTTTAGTGTCAAGTATTTTATTTTTAATATCCGATAATGCTGCGTCGATAACATCGACTTTTAGTACCATACCCGGTCCGCCACCACATGGTGTATCATCAACAGTTTTGTGTTTGTCGGTAGCATAATTGCGAAGTTGGTGAATATTAATATTAATTAAACTCTTATTTTCGGCACGCTTAATAATACTTTCAGAAAAAGGACCATCAAACATATTGGGGAATAAAGTAATTATATCAAAACTTATCATATTATAATTATAAAGTAACTATTATTAAGTACAAAGTCATATTGTATAATATGTGGGACTAAATTGGAACATTAATAGTTAGTAGTTTTTAAACTATTTAATAAAAAATAAAAAAATCGCCAGAAGCAAAAGCTGTGGCGACTTTTATTTATTACAATTCTTATAAAAATTATTCTTCATCTAACACATCGGTTGGAACATCTTCTAGCATATCATCAGCTTTTGCTTCTGTTCTTTCGCTTCGTTCAGGTCTTTGAGAACCTTCTGGTTCAACAATTTTTAGATTGATTCTAGCATTGCTTTTTGCACCCAATACTCTTAGAAGAGTTCTAACGGCTTTAGCTGTTTTACCTTCTTTGCCTATAATCTTACCCATGTCTTCGGGGTTAACGTGTAGCTCAATGAGGACACCCATCTCATCAACGCGTCGTTCGGTTTTGACATCACTTGGGTTTTCGACGATTGCTTTAACCACATCTTCGACGAATTTCTGATCTTTCTCCATTTTTTCCTTCCTGTCAGCTTTGCTGACTAATAACTAATTTACAATAAATTAGCATAGTATATACTAAAAAAAGACAATATTTATTCTGGAGTTTTTACCTCTTTTACAGCATCTTCGTTTTTTTCTTCTTTAGCCTCTAATTCTGTTTTAGCCTCAGAAGTTTCAGTTTCTTTGATTTTTTCACTGGAAACGTTGGAAGTAGATGAAGCATTTTCTTCGGTAGTTTTCTTTTTTGTAGCTTTACCGTAAATTTTATTTATCTTGTCTGATTTTTTGATAATACCCAAATCAGCCATTAGGTTATTTACGGTTGGTGATGGCTTTGCGCCATTATTCATCCAAAAAATAGCTCTTTCAGAGTTTATAACTATTTCCTTCGGATTCATCGTTGGATTATAGTGACCAATTGCCTCAATGTATTTTCTTTTTACTGCTTTTTGCTTGTCAGCAACCACAACCCTGTATGCGGGGCTATTTTTTTTGCCAACTCTGGATAATCTGATTACCACCATTTGTCAATCTCTTTCTTAACTAATTTGAATTAATTGTATCAATATTTCTTCCAAAAGTCAATTCTTTTTTATAGCCATTTATATAATCTTGATAGCTCATTTCGTTTTTACCGGAAGGTTTTACTCTATCAATGATTAAATTTGTATTTTTGTCTAAGTGTGCAGCGGTTATTTGAATTCTTGAATTATCAATAATTACATAAACACCTGGCCATGGATCGTATGCTCTAATTTTTCTGTCAACTAATATTGGGTCATCGTCTAAAAAAACCTCACCCATACTTTTTGAAATGAGCTTCGTGTATGTTGTTTTGTTGTGATTTTGTTCTTTGGGTTTAATCTCGCCAGTGAGGTAATAAGGTAGTGTGTCTAACAATATTTCTGCTCCTAACTCCGACAGGTAATTGTGTAGAATCGGGTAAGTCTCACGGCCTTTTAGTCTAATTTTATATTGAGTCAAGATTGGTCCAGAATCCATTCCGTTGTCTATCAAAATTAAAGTTACCCCAGCATATCTATCGCCATTTAGAATAGTACTTTGTATTGGTGAAGAACCGCGATATTTAGGTAGAAGCGAGGGATGAATATTTACAATTCCTAGTTTAAAAATATTTATAACTTCTTCTGGAATAATTAGTCCGAAATCAACCACAACTGCGATGTCTGCTTTTATATCTTGAATCAATTTCTGAACAGATTGTTTCTTAAGTGAATCAATTTCTATAATTTTAACTCCCAATTTTTTAGCTAGTTTTTTAACATTATTTGTGTCTTCTTTTTTGCCACGAATAGTAGCAAATTGTGAAGTTGTGACAAGCGCTTTTAAATTGTATTGTTTATCTCTATGTAAATATTGCAGAGTTTTTATACTGAAATCGCTGCTGGCAAATAAAACTAAGTCAATCTCTTTTAGATGGTCGATCAATAGAGTGGAGTTTAAATGATCATATTCATGTTGGAGTACTCTACCAAGCATTTTTTCAGCTTTGATTGTTATTGGTTGACCGTATCGATCTTGACCTTTGATGATAATATTTTTCGGTCTTTCTACTATTATTTCAATACCAGGGAAAGACAAACATCCTTCAACCATTTTTATTTGACTTTTACTTTTTTCAATTATTTCAGCATTGCAAATAACAGTTAAAGGAAATGATTGATATAAGCTATCGGAATTTTCTGTCCCCTTGTTTTCTTTTTCTTGTTCCAGCTCACAAACAATAATTTTTTTCGAAATCCCAATTTGAGGAGCTGCTAAACCAATTCCGTTGCCACTTCTCATAGTCTCAACCATGTCATCAATAATTTCTTGTAATTCCATATCAAAATTTTCAACATTTTCTGTTGCTTTTCTGAGTACTGGATTAGGATCTTTGTAAATAAATCTTTTCATTTGTAATAAATTTTAAACTAATGACAATATTTAATAACATATCATTATATATTTATATTCATTAGTTTACAATACTATACCAAAAAAAACATAATGAATAAATATGCATTATAAAAATACTTACAACATATCTTGTGGATCTGCGTCCCAAATTAAGTTTAAATTATTTTTCCAAAGTTCTCTTAAAGTGTATTTTTGCTCTTCATTTACTTGGTTTTCAAGTTTAATAATAATATGAAAACGCCATTTGTTGCGAACTTTTTGAAAAAAACATTTGCCGGGACCGATAAAAGTCATATTTTTTGCATTTAATTCATCTGCTAGTTTATCAATATCTTTTTTAGATTTACTAAGATTCTCATTTTCAGAAACTACGCGTATCAAGCGCCTAAAAGGTGGATAATTGTGTTTTAGACGATTTTCAATTTCGGATTGATAAAAATTTTTAAAATCATGTTGAGAAGAATAAAGAATTGCTTTAGAATTTGGCCAATAGCTTTGAATTATTGTCATTCCAGTATTTTGAGATCTGCCACTTCTGCCAGATACTTGAGTAACAAGTCTAAATATTTTTTCGCTGGCTCTAAAATATGGCAGGTGCAATCCTGAGTCAGCGGAGATAATCCCTACTAAATCGACATTTGGAATATCAAATCCTTTGGTGATCATTTGGGTACCGATAATGATGTCGTATTTATGGTTTTTAAATTCATTATAGAAATTTAAATAGTCAGATCTATTAGAAATTGTATCTGCATCGACTCTTTTTATACGAGCTTTGGGAAATAATTTATTAATTTCGTATTCGACTTTTTCTACTCCGGCGCCAAAATATTTAATTTTTGAGCTACCACAGTGGGGGCAAGAAGAGGGAACAATAGCATTAAAATCACAATGATGGCAATAGAGATAAGACTTTGAAAAATTTTGATGATGTACGAGTGGAATATCACAGTTTGGACAATTGATTACATGACCGCATTCACGGCAAGAAATAAAAGTAGAGGATCCGCGACGGTTGAGAAATAAAATTATTTGTTTTTTTTTGGATAATGTTTGTTGTATCGATTTAAATAATTTATTTGAGATAAGAGAGTTATTGCCACTCCTAATTTCATTTTTTAAATCTATAATTTCAGATGGTGGTAACATTAATTTATTGTAGCGTGTTTTAATCTCATATAAATTATAAAGTCCTTTTTCTGCTTTGTAGTATGTTTCAATCCTTGGGGTAGCACTGCCTAATATTAATGGAATTTTTAGTTCTTTGGCTATTTTCTCCGCCAAATCCACAGCGTGATATCTAGGAGATTTATCTTGTTTATAGGCGTCTTCATGTTCTTCATCAATAATTATCAAACCAATATCGGCGTTAGGAACCAATAGTGCTGAACGTGGTCCAATTAAAATTCTTTTTTGATTGTGAAAAAAATCGTAATAAGCTTGGCGTTTATCTCCATTTGATATTTTTGAATGAATAACAGCTACTTCATCGCCAAAGATAGCTTGAAAACGCTGGATAATTTGAGGAGTTAGTAGTATTTCGGGAACTAAAATAATTGCAGATTTATTAAGACTTAATACATGATAGCACAAATGTAGATATATTTCGGTTTTACCACTACCCGTTACTCCATGTAATAGTGTTGGTTTATATAGATTGTTTTTATATAAATCAAGCAAGCACTTGTAAACTTCATATTGAATAGTGGATAATTTGTTTAGCTTAATTTTATTGTGAGGTATATTTTGTTTTTCGGACTCGCTATGTTTTATTGGTCTCTTGAGTTTAGGTGGCAAAAAAAGTGATAGTGCTTCGCCATAGGTACAAAAATAATTCTCTGATATCCATGCAATCACCTTAAAAAATTTTTTGGGAATGCAATAATCAGAATCAATAGAAATTATTTTTTTTAAAAAAAAGCTAGATTCTTTGTCTTCTATTGATTCTTTTAAAATATCTACAACTAATCCTCTTACAAAATGTTTGCCAAAAGGAATATTTACAATAGCGCCAATATTAATAAATCTTATTAAATTGTCAGGTATAAGATAAGAAAAAGTATCTAGTTTATATGATTTTGATTCTGGAATCACTTTTGCTAACATAATATTAATTTTAGCCATTAATGTTAAAATCTGCGACCAAATATCCCACTCCGAAAGGAGCTTCATAAGATAGAACTTCGGGATTATTGGCGATGTTTTCTAACGTGGATAATAATATTATCATTGATCTGTACCCACATTCACCGGCTTCTTCACGAATGAATTTATCAATTTTGTATATTTTATCGAAGCTATTGCTTTGAATATTATTTACAATTTGATTATCGAAATTTTGTCCAATATATTCTGAGCCTGGTTCAAAGATACGATGTGATAGATCCCCGGAAGCTATAACAGCAATATTTTCCTCACTATTTTTAATAATATCGAATATTGCTTTACCGAATTTAATATGGTCATTATTGCTAAGCAAAGAATATCCTATAATAATAATTTTGGTACTAGCCGGTAAATTATCTTGTAGAAAATATAGTGGGACAGATACGCCATGATCAATAAAAAAATGATTATTTTCGGAAAACAATCGAGATCTTACGCCAAGTTTTGTTGCTTTTTCACTAATTCTTTTGGCGATATCCATGTTAATTTCGCGTTGCATAACAATAATATCATTATTAAATTGTTTTAAATCTCCTTTTGCATTGTGGGCATATGATATAGTCATTTCTGTAGGGCTTAAAACAGTATGCGGGGAGATAAAAATAACAGTATCGATATTTTTATTTTCAATTGATTCAGATATTTTTTGCATAGCTTGGACAGTTTTTTTACAATATTTGATATTTTCTTTGCCTATCTCAGGAATAATAATCGGGGGATGTGGCACAAAAGCTGCAAATTTATACATAATGTCTCCTTCGATAAAACCTTTTCAAATTTATATAATTATGGTAATATATTATGATTAAGTTTAACAGTTATGAACAATAAATCGTTAACAACAATAGCAGTTATCGGTAGACCAAATGTGGGGAAATCCACATTGTTTAATCGTTTAATAAAAAAACGTCAAGCGATTGAAACCGATATAGCAGGCACAACTCGAGACCGTCTATACAGTCAATTATTTTGGCGTGGTGGAGAATATAGGATTGTTGATACTGCTGGCTTATTATATCAAAATTTAAACGAGATAGAGACAGAATCTCAAGAATCGACAAAAATTGCTATCCAGGAAGCCGATATTATTTTATTTGTGGTGGATTATAGACAAGGAATTACAGATATAGATATAAATATTGCTAGAATACTAAGAAAGAAAGAAAATGTAATACTTGTAGTGAATAAATGTGATAGTAATTTTGATGAAAACAATCTTATTCCATTTAAACGATTAGGCATGAAGAATATGGTATTAGCTTCCGCTATTAGCGGAAGAAACACAGGTGATCTTATGGACTATATTGCGGCAATGTCTGAGAATATTGCTGTGAAAGTTATTGAACAAAAAATTGATGAAGATCAAATCAAATTGTCGATAATCGGCCGCCCTAATGCTGGTAAGTCAACCCTGCTAAACACAATTATCGGCGAAAAAAAAATGATTACTTCGTCTATACCTGGGACCACTCGTGATGTTCAAGAATATTCCTTTATTCACAAAGGTAAAAATATTATTATCTGCGATACAGCCGGATTAAAACGAAAAAGTAAAGTAAAGATTGGTACGATTGAAGGTTACGCTCTTCTTCGATCATATAAAACAATACGTGAATCTCAAGTAGTAATATATTTGCTTGATGCTACCGAGGGGATTGTATCGTTAGATCAAGCTTTATTGGGAGAAATTATAAGCGAAGGCAAATCAATTATTTTAGCTGTAAACAAAATTGATCTATGGCAAGATATCGAAAATAATATGTCTCATTTTATAGCTAATCTTCGACAGCAATTAAATTTTATGCCGTGGCTTCCTGTAGTTTTTATCTCAGCACAAGAAAAACAACATATCGATATATTACTTAATCAAGTTGTAGATGTTTACAAAGAAAGATTTATTGAAATATCTGCAGAAGATTGTGCGACATTATTATCTGAAAGTAAAGAACGTAATAGTCAGATTGATTATATGAGGTCTTTATTATTTATAAGGTCTAACCCAATAATTTTTAAAGTAATAACTAAAAAAAATAAAAAGTTGCATTTTTCTCATATTAGATATTTGGAAAATCGTATCAGAGAAATTTACCCTTGTAGGGGAAATCCGATATTTATAGATCATTTAAAAAAATGACTTAAATTATGTGCAGTTTGTTCCCAACGGTGCCAACAAGTTCTTGGATATTAGTTTTGAAAGATAGTTCTAAGTAAATAACTCTTTTTTGAATACCAAATTTATTGAAAGGTTTTAGAGTAAGCCATGCACGACCTATGATGTTGGATTTTGGTAAAATGCCCCATTCTCTAGAATCTGAAGAGTGTTCTCTGTTGTCTCCCATCACAAAAAACTCATCTGGACCAAGCGTTGTTGTAAATTTTTCTTTTGTTTGGGTAAGAGTTTTTACGTTTGATGCTAAATAAGCAGACTCATCCAAATATGTACCGTTGGGGTGCTCGGTATTAAAAATTTTAATTTTACTGTTTTCGATTTCGACTGTTTCTCCTGGTAGAGCAATCACTCTTTTAATAAAGTTTGTAGTAGGGTTTTTAGGGTATTTGAATATTATTACATCGCCTCTTTTGGGTAAACTAAAAAAATAATTAAATTTTTCAGCAAGTAAATATTCTTTATCAACATAATTGGGCAACATGGAGCCACCTTCTACTATGAACGGCTGTATTAAAAAGTATCTTATAGAAAAAGCAATAATAAAAACTATAACCCCAGTTTTTACCAGATCCCAGAGAAAATACAAAAAATCACCCGTCGGGTCTTTCTTTGCGGGCATATCATTCAAGGTCTCACCGTTTGAGACTATATTTATATTCTTATTTTTATCAAACATATTATTTTTTCCTATTATTATACTAAACGACTTGACAGCTTTGGTCAATAATAGGTTATATTATAATAAATAAATTATTAAGTATACATGGGAACAGTTTTATTCAAAATTGGTGATTTGTCTTTTTTTACCTATGGTTTATTTATTGTCATAGGAGTTTTTTTGGCGAGTTTAAATTTATATATTAGTGCAAAAAAACAGAACAGAAACACAGAATTAGTATTTGATCTAGTGTTATTTTGTTTATTGTTTGGTTTAATCGGAGCTAGAATTAATTATTTTTTGTTATATCATTCGCAATTTCAATCAATTATTGAATTATTCAAAGTTTGGGAAGGAGGTATGGTTTCTTGGGGAGGATTTATTTTTGCTGGTGTTGCTTTTTTCATCATAATAAAACAATACAAAGAAAAACCATTACCTTGGTTAGATATATTTACGATCTCAGCCTTATTGGGTCTATCTGTTGGCAGACTGGGATCATTTTTATCGGGTGAATATGCAGGAAGATCGAGTGGTTCTTTTTTGTCTATACACGGATCATATCCTGTGACATTGTTTGAATCAGTCCTATTGTTAATAGTGTTTGTTGCTATCATGTGGTACTATAATATGAAAAAGTTTAAAAATAATGGTGATTATGCTATCTGTGCAGTAGTGACGTATAGTTTGATAAGGTTTATAATGGATTTTTTTAGGACGAATAACAATTATTTGTTAGGTTTGACTTTGACTCAAATAGTGTCTTCAATTTTTATATTGGTTATGGTTATTCTAATATTTATTCGGATGCTAGCATCTCGAAAAAGGAGCTAATTATGCTTGATCAGAAAACGTTAAAAAAGCAAAAAAAGATTTTGCTTGAGGAAAAAGAAAGATTGGAAAGAAAGATTGCGCAACTTTCTGAGTTCCCTGACTATGGTAGAAATGAGGATGATAATGCAAAAGAATTAGCTGACTTTGAGAATAATTTGAGCCTTGAGGAACAAATAAAATTTTTATTAGAAAAAACAAATAAGGCACTTAAGGCTATTGATAATGGAACATATGGAATGTGTAAAAAATGCAAAAATGCCATAGAATCGGGTCGATTAGAAATTATTCCATATGCAGATCTATGTGTTACATGCCAACGTGAAGAAAAATCTAAGGAAAAATAAAATTATATTATTAGCGCTAATAAGTTGTATTATCGGACAGCTATTTAGTGTTTTGGCTTACAAATTTTTTGATTATCAGATAAATCAATCGATAATATTTGGATATTATTATAATAATACATATTCTATATATATAACTCTTTTTTTGTTACTGTTGATTATTATTTTTATGGCAATAAATAATCAAATTTCCATACCATTTGTAGTTCTTATCGGAGCTACGGTATCAAATATCATTGATAGAATAATTTATGGTGGAGTGCTGGATTATATTTCTGTTCCCTTGATCCCGCTATTCAATATCTCAGATATGTTTATTGTTGTGGCATCTTTTTGGATATTAATATCAATAGTATGCAACAAATCGGAATAATTTTTGTATAATGTGTTCGAATATGACACAAGTTTCTTCGATTAAATTAAATTTTTAGGTGTTTTTTAAAATACGTTGAGAGTGCTAACTACTATCAAAATTTTGTTAATTTTATGAATTATTCAAATTCGAAAATGTTATATTTATATATATAGTAATCATTGAAATAAAAAAATACCTTATTTAAAAGGTATTTTTTTATTAGTATTGAATTAAATTTATTGTATCGTTTTAACTATAGCCTCAAAAACTTTTGGCTCGTTGTTCGCAATATCAGCAAGAACTTTACGATTGAGTTCAATATTTTTAGTAGATAGTTTGTTCATAAAAACAGAATATGACATATCATATTTTCTAATGGCAGCGTTGATATTGAGAATCCAAAGATTCCTAAAATCTCTTTTTTTGACTCTTCTGTCTCTGTAAGCATGTTGTCCAGCTTTGAGCACAGCTTGTTTAGCTAGTTTAAATACACTATGGCGACGGCCCTGATAGCCTTTAGCCATTTTAATGATTTTTTTATGTTTTGAATGTCGAACAGTACCTCTTTTTACTCTCATTTTTATCCTAACTATGCTTCCTTGCTATTAAATCGGAAGAAAATATTTGATTAAATACTAAATATAAGGCAATAATTTTTTGACTTTTTTTGTATCAGCTATGCTTACGGCAGTAGCCCCGCATTTACGAGGTGATTTGTGTGTAAGCAAGTGACTTTTGGCAGCTCTTTCACGTAAGATTTTTCCGCTTCCTGTAACTTTGATACGCTTAGACATTGCTTTGTGTGTTTTGAGTTTTGGCATTTATTCTCCTTTTTCGTTCTTGAATCCGGCTATATTGGCTGTGATAACATTCCCGTTTTTCTTGGGCGGATTTTCATATTTTACATTAGTATATTCGGCAAATTTATAAAAAACATCAATAGCTTTGTTTGCAAAGATATTTTCTCTGCCACGTAATCTCATGTTTACTCTAACTTTGTGGTTTTTTGCTAAAAATTCTTTTGCTTGCTCGGCTTTGAATAACAAATCGTGATCACCAATCTTTGCAGTCAATCGAATTTCTTTTAATTCGATTTCTTTTTGCTTGGCTTTTTGTTCTTTGTTCTTTTTAGCTAAATCGTATTTATACCTGCCATAATCCATAATTCTGCATATAGGTGGACGTGAAGTGGGATTAATTTCAACTAAATCAAGTCCCTTTTCTCTGGCAAGGGTAAGTGCCTCGTCTCTGGCTATTGAGCCTATTTTATTCCCGTCTTCATCAACAACAAAAACAGGAGAAATTCGGATTCGCTCATTGGTCCGAATAAATTGATCGAATTTCGCTATACTGTCTCCTTGATATTTATTTATCAGTAGCTTGAGTGTATTGTAACAAGTTTG
>CAYMCH010000028.1:0-12802 GCA_964389035.1 uncultured Candidatus Saccharibacteria bacterium
CTTTATTTATTGGTAGCAGTGATGTAATAGCAACATTTACCGTTCCCAAAAATGAGTTTAATAAGGAAGGATATGTTAATACTAATATTAACAGATAATTTGCGGTTAGATAGTCGATGATAAAAAATGTGGATAAAATTTCAAGATCCAGACACACCATAATAAATTATGTACTATTATTTATGTTCGTCTTTTTTTTATTCACGGTGATATTTTCACCTTTGATCTCTTATGCTCAAACTGCAGGCACAGGCACTCCAACCACTCCCGCTACTACTGATTCTACGCCCCCCACAACAACTTCCACATCCACCTCGGGCGGGATTAAGATGGAACCGCTACATGAAGTACTGGTGACTAATACCAATATCAAAAAAGTATGGACTCAGGTACGCAACGGAGTAAATTATTTGGTTATTGCTGTATTGATATTTATTTCCTTTGCCAATATTTTGCGGATAGATTTGAACAATTATGCTATTAAGAAGTTTTTACCGACGCTAATAATGGGAATAATATTGGCAAATTTTAGCTATTTTATATGTCGGATATTGGTTGATTTTGCCAATATAATAATGGATCTGCTAATGAACGGAGTAGTAGACGAAGAAAATTTTGAAGTGGGGGTGGCGGGAGCTTTTAATTTTACTAGTGAAGAATACTTTCCTGTGGATCCTAACAATCTCAATCGTAGCTTTGTATTTATACTAGGGGAATTTGTGGGCGCAATTGCTATTTTAATATTGGCGTTTATGTTTTTTATCCGTAATTATGTAATATATTTTCTAGTAGGTATTGCTCCCTTAGCGTTTATGGCGACAATTTTGCCACAAGCTAAGAATTTATTTAATAAATGGTGGACGATGTATTTGCAGTGGGTATTTTTACCTGTTATCTCGCTATTCTGGTTGTGGATAGGTGGCATGTGGTATGGTAGTGGATTTACTGGTGCACAAGATATGTCTGGAATGTCCTCTGCCAGGAATAATGATTTCAATTCAGCAACAATGGCTTTAGCTTTTGGATTGGTGTGCTATTATCTCGCCATCATTACGCCTATAAAATCTGGTGGTGCGATAATGGGTAAATGGTCTGATCTGGGCAAGAAGGCTCCTGGATATTTGAATAAGCAATGGGGAGGCATAGCAGGAAGGACATCTCTTGCAGGACAAAATTTAAAAGCAAGGTATCAAGATGAGGGGTCATGGCAACATAGATTAGGAAAAGGTTTGGATGCTGTTGGTGGCTGGACTAATATTCCTGCAATGCAAAAGGCGTATAAATCAGGAAAGTCGGGTTTTTATGCGCAAATTGATAAAGCTAGCTTGAAGACTAGTGGATATCGAAAATTTGCTGGACAAGCCGGTAGAATAGAAGGGGCGCAAAAAAAACTTGAAGATGACTTAGAGTATATGACTGCGGGTGAATCGGCAAGAGATATGACACAGATAGAAGGTCAAATATTAGCAGCCGTTAGTAACTCAACAGATAGAGGTTCGCGAAATTTTCGTATTACTTTAGATAATAAACTGAGGGATTTTGGAGGTTTCGATGGGGCGCAAGGAACAGCAGTAGGCCAGCAAAGAACACACGAATTAATCCGACAAATATTGGCGACCGAAGGACCATCTAACTTGCTTTTAAAATTTAGAGGTGTTGGAGGGATATTAAACAATGAAGAAGATGCTGTGAGGGTGGAAGGAACAACAAGGAATGCAAATAGGTTTTTACGCAACACTCGAACAAGGGAAGATTTTAGAAATGAATACGGCTTTACTCTACCAACCTCTGCTGTGCCGGCAGATACTACAAAAGCTTTTGAGGAGTTAGCACAAAAAGCTAATGAGTCTGCCACTTCACCATCTGCAACATCGACTCAGCCGACGGCTCAACCGCATACATCAAATCAACAGCCTGCACAGGGTCCTGTAGCATCTAGTTCGGCTGCTTCTTCATCTAGCGAACCTTTTGCCCAGCCAGTTGGCACATCGGCACCTGGAGCATCAACTCATTCCGCCAGTGCCTCACATCATGCCAAATTAAGTGATGAAGAAGTTCGTCTACAGGCAAAAAAAGCTTCTGAAATGCTAGAAAGACACGGAGATGAACAGGTAGCACAAGGTATGAAACAGCATGATACAGATTTATTAAATATTTCTGCGAAGGATGTAAATATGGCGGCCAAAAGTGCCGGAATGACTGTGCCAGCTAGCGCCTATGAAGAAATTGCACGCATAGCTTCTAAGGCAACTATGGCGGCTATGAGTACGGCAGATCAGATAAGGTCTAAAACCAGTGAGGCAGCTCATCAGGCAAACAGTGAGGCTATGATATCATCAAAATTAATGGATCAGCTTGCCAGTACACCTCAATCTCAACAAAAAGCGAGCGATTTATTGAAGCTTGCTAGAGAAGGAAGAGAGCAGTTGTCACAAGGTGGATATGCCGGCTTGGGCGATGCTACGGCTGCTGCTCAGCTAATAGTCCCCGACTCAGGACCTGCTTTACAGGCGTTATTGGAAGGGAGCAATAGAGGTGATGGGAAAGATCAGGAAAAACTGCGTCAGCAAGTTTCTAGAATATTTGAAACCACCGAAAAAGAAATGGGAGAATTGGAAGGTAAAAATGGGGCAATTATCTCTGAAAAAGTTGCTGAATATAAAAACACTGGGCCTTCGGAGTGGCAAAAACAATATGTGTTGTCTCATATGGAAGATGTACCTCAACAAGCTCACAGAGAAGTGATTATCGAACGGATCCCAAGCAAGCTGGAAAAATTACCTGATAATGCAGATCATACACAAGTAGAAGCAACCATGGCCGAGCATTTTAATAGTTTGATTGCCAGTAATGCCGATTTATCAGATGCATTGTCGCGTTTACCAGATACAGATAAAGAAAAAGTGCTAAATAGTACCAAAGAAGAGCTAAAAACTGTAGTAAATAGCCAGATAGTTCAAATGCAAAATGGGCAACAACTTTCTCCTACAGAATTAAAAAATGCTTACATTTCTGCCTTTACTGATCCAAAGGTAGTAAAACAGAGCGCTAGCCAAACCGGAAAAGCGCTTGATAATTCCTTGCGAGTTACCAACGACCTTTTGGCCAAGAACTCATCGTCTGAGAAACAGATTCATGACATAACTCCACCTTCTGTTCCCTCTTCAGGTGGAACAAATTCTAATCGTCGCATGCCACCGGCCTCGTCTTCAGGCTCTAATACTCCCCCCAAGCCACCAACTAATAGCTAAGGATATATATGAATTATAATTCTGAACACGAAACATCTTCTTCGCCACCTAGTGGTGAATATCCTGCTTTCGAAGAAAAGTTGTCAGTGCAGCAAGAAAGGATTAGTACCGGTAACGAAGAGGCTGATGAGCTTGTCGCTGGCCTAAGAAAAGAAATGCTCACAGCCGGGGGAGCTAATAGTGATTATGAAATAATAGCTGCTATGATTGCAAGCTCTTCTGATACGATAGATAATGCTACAAAACAGTGCGAAGCAAAACTTGGTATGAGCGAGGAAGTGGCTAGAGAAAGAGTGGTAGAAGTAAAGGATTTTCTTGCAGGTCTTAGTGTTGAAATACAAGATTGTGAAATAGAACAGAATGTAGTCACCCACGCCAAGGCTATGCTTTGCGAACCAATATTGAGGGGTAATATGAGTGCCGAAGTAGCCAAAAAGACGATAAAGAAATTGGTTATTAAGCCTCTGTCAGAAATTGCTAGTATGGAAAGTGAAGGGCAAGGCTACAGAGGGGTAATGTATTGCCAACCGGGAGATAAGACGGTCACTGTGGCTTCTGAAGTGCTAACCGGTAAATATTGCGATGAAAATAACCAAGAAATTACGCTTAATGTGCGCCATATGCTGGGTCATGAAATGTCACATGTGGTAGTCGAAGAAGTATTTTTTCAAGCTGAAAACGAGGCAAACACAGAGGCGATGAGCTTTGCTACAGAGATAATCGAATTGGCGCAAAGGGCAAAAAACGAGAGTATCCCCTTACCAGCACATATCGAAACTGAGCTCAATGTGCTGAAGGATTTGGAAACGCAATATCATAATTTACCAACGAACTCCAACAGAGAAAAAGAATCTTTTGAGAGTTTTAAAAAAGGGCGTGAAGATAGGGCAGCCAGAGAGATACTAACAGATTTCACGGCCTGTTATTTGCAGTCCGATAGATCGAATAGAAGTTCTAAAGATAGCATGGAAGGCTTTATGACTGAATGTATCAACCTTGTAGGTTCTTTTAGAATGTATAAATACATGCAAAACTCGAGTGAAAGCAGAGGTGATATACAAGATAGAATTAGAACATATTTTAATACCAAGATAGAAGAAAGGCCGGTAGCTAGTGAAGCTTTTCCAGAGTTGTCAGAGGCTTTTAAAGTTTATGAAAAGTTTTACAACATAGCACAAAAGTATTTGAACAAAGACAGTTTAAAGATGGCGATGAGATCAGCGGGACAAGGCGAAGATGAACACGATGGTGCTCAGTATGGTGACTCGGCTGAAGGGTTTCGTACACAAACAAATCCTCATGGTCCGCAAAGCAAGGAAGAGTCGCTAGGACAGGTAAGCATGGGCTTGTTGAGGGCGTTTGCGGGAGAAGTTTCAAAACCATTTAGTTGATAACACTGTAGAGCGCGAATCCAAAAACCTAATTTTTTGAGTTTAAACTTTCGTTTTTTAGTACGCTTCTGGCTTTGTTAAAATACTAGAGATAAGAGAGAGCGGCATTGGGAGGTTTTAGGATTTGAGTCGTAGAAAATTGGTATAATTTATTGTAAATGTTATAATTTATATATACGGTTTATATTAGCTGTTTTTTTTGCAGTACAAGTAATAAATATGTAAAAAAGTGGAGGGGAGATTGAGATTTAAGGTCCCGCAAAACATCGATATGCCTGACAGAATTGTTGGTCCATTGACTATGATTCAATTTGTTGAGGCAGTGCTTGGTGGTGGCCTAGCTTATGTGTGTTTTATGTCTTTGCCGGCACCGATAAACTTGGCGCTTGCCATAATAGTAGCACTTTTTACTTTAGCTATTGTATTTGTAAAGATAAATGAGCGTCCCTTTTTGTTTTATTTATCTGCATTTATGAAATTTTTGGTAGCTCCCAAACAAAGAGTGTGGCAGAAAGATGCGCCGGATAATTTTGAGGTAGAAATTTATAAAGCTGGACCCAAAGTGCAGAATACTAATATTGTACGAAAAATAGACAGAGAAAAAATGATCGAACTGGCAAAAAATCTCGATTCACAACAAATTGATAAAATAAAATTGGAGAGATAGCTTTGGCAGTATCTACACAATCAAATATTCCTATAGCGGGAATCAAAGATGGCGTGATAATCCTAAAAGATGGGCAATACAGGATTATTTTAGAGATAGCTGCTATCAACTTTGATTTAAAAAGCGAACAGGAGCAGAATTCTCTAATTTTTCAGTATCAATCCTTTTTAAATTCCTTGCATTTTCCTATCGAAATTGTGGTGCAATCCAAAAAGCTGGACTTGTCCCCCTACTTAAAGAAAATTCAGGGTCTAGCAGATAAGCAAACCAATGAATTAATAAAAATCCAAACACAGGATTATGTGGATTTTGTCGGCCAGCTGGTTACTTTAGCCAATATCATGAAAAAACGCTTTTATGTGACAGTAGGTTATCAGCCTATTGCAGTAAATAATGGCATTTTAGATAAATTATTTAAAAGAAGCGATGTTGGTACTAAATTAAAAATATCTGAAGCTGATTTTAACTCATATTCAAAAAAGCTTAGACAAAGAGCACAGACTGTAGCACAGAGCCTAGGAGGAATGGGTTTACATTGTAAGCAATTATCGACTCAAGAAATTATCGAAAATTTTTATGAAATATATAATCCTGAGGTGGCAGGGAAAGAAAGATTGACTGATACAAACGAAGTATCCGGCTATGTTACACAGATCAAGCATGAAGAGACGCAGGAGCAGGTATCTGTACCAGCGGAGAATAAAAACTCTTACGATATAAGCAAGGAGGCTGTTATAGATAATAAAAATATTGTTGTAAAACAGCAAAAAGAAATTGTTAGACAAACTCCAGCAACGAATATTGAAAAAGATGAAACGAACAGTGTTTCACTCCTGGGTGAAAATAAACAGAGTAGCTCTTCGAACCAGCAACCACAGCAATTTAGTCAAAACAATCAAAATGCACAACCTACACAAACAAGTCAAAGTCAAACACCTGTTTTTTCTCCTCCGCAATCGCAATATCCTCAAATATCCGATGTGGAGCAGGTTCAGGTTGATCTTACAAATAACCAAAATTATGGTCAATAATAAATATGCCAGATCAAACATTACAACAAAATCAAACTAGCCAGAATCCAACGGATATTGCTCGAGGCATTGCTCAGCAGAATTTAGTTGACAGGGAGAACAAAAGTTCTGCTATCAATTTTTGGCAACAACAAAAAGCATCTATTTCTCAGCAATCACTTTCTACCGGTTTGTCTAGTATTAGAGACATTATTGCACCCAGTTCATATGTGGTGACACCAAATTACTTACAAATAGGCGAGCTTTATTGTAAAACGCTTTTTATTTTTACTTATCCTAGATATTTAGAAACCAACTGGCTTTCTCCTATCATCAATTATGATATTACTATGGATATTGGCATGTATATACATCCCATGGAAACTAAAGATGTGATGTATGATCTTAAAAAGCAGATTGGCAAGCTCGAATCTACCAGATCAATTGAGGCGGAAAAGGGTAACCCTAGAGATCCAGAATTAGATACTGCATTGGGTGATATCGATGCCTTGCGCGATGTTTTACAGAAGGGAGAAATTCGTCTTTTTCAATTTGGATTATATTTTACTGTATATGGTAGAACTCCCGAAGAGCTTCATTCGATTATTGAGCAAGTGGAATCAACATTGGGAGGTATGTTAATTTACTCTAAAGAGTCAATGCTACAGATGGAAGAAGGTTTCATAACTACTATGCCCATAATGGAAGACAAAACCAATGTTTTAAGAAACCTAGATACTGGCTCTCTTTCGTCAACTTTTCCTTTTACTTCCAATGAATTAACTCAAGAAGACGGTATACTATATGGCATAAACAGGCACAATAACTCATTAATAATATTTGATAGATTCAATTTAGAAAACGCCAATACGGTAGTATTTGCTAAGTCTGGTGCTGGTAAATCTTATGCCATTAAATTGGAAATTTTACGCTATCTAATGATGGGAACAGATGTAATTATCGTAGATCCTGAGAACGAGTACAAAACATTATGTGATTCAGTAAAAGGTAACTATCTAACACTATCTTTAAGCTCAAATCACAGGATTAATCCATTTGATTTGCCTCATTGTGAAGATAGTGACGAAAGCGGCGAGGATGTGCTGAGGTCAAATATTGCATCTCTGCATGGGTTGCTCAACTTAATGGTAGGAGGCATGTCACCAGAAGAAGATGCTATTGCAGATAAAGCACTTTTTGAGACATATGCTATAAAAGATATTACTTATGATCCTGAATCGCAGAAAAATGAGCCACCGATAATGAGAGATTTATACAATGTATTATCTAATATGAAAGGTACAGATTCTTTAAGAGCTAGATTGTCAAAATTTGTCGAAGGGACTTATGCCAATATGTTTAATCAGCCTACAAATTTTGCTCTCGACTCAGGATTTGTAGTTTTTTCAGTGCGTGACTTGGAAGAACAGCTACGTCCTATCGCGATGTACTTGATATTAAATTTTATCTGGACTGAAATAAGAAGAGAACGAAAAAGAAGAATAATGGTAGTAGATGAAGCTTGGTGGATGATGCAATATGAGGATTCTGCCAAATTTTTGCATGGATTAGTAAAACGCGCTAGAAAATATTATCTGGGAGTTACGGTTATCAGCCAAGATGTTGAAGATTTTCTAGGCTCAAAATATGGAAAGGCAGTAGTAAGTAATTCCTCAATGCAATTGCTTATGAAACAATCTACTTCATCTGTTGATGTTGTAGCCGAGACTTTTGCTCTAACTGATGGAGAGAAGTATTTATTGCTGGAATCTGATGTTGGAGAGGGATTATTTTTTGCTGGATTGAATCATGTGGCGATAAAGATTGTGGCTTCTTATGCTGAAGATCAAATTATTACCACCGATCCTAAGCAGCTTATGGGTATAGTGTAGAAAATATATGATAGATCAAAAAATTAAAAAAACTAAATATTATATAGTCGCCGCAGTTTCTGTACTGATAATTTTGGTAATAGTTTTAATTTCTATTTTGAATCGTTCTAATATCAAAATTACTGTTGATCCTGTTGACTCTGTGGTTACTATAGATAATGCACCGATAAAATTAAATAACAAAGGTTTTGCTAGTGTGAAAGTCAAACCGGGTAAAGCTGATTTAAGAATAGAAGCAGATGGCTATATTGGTTATAGCCAAATTATTGATTTAAAACCTGGTAGGTCAATCTCTAAAGAATTTCAACTTAAGAAAAATCCAAATCCTATCTCAATTGGTGACACTCAAGAGGCAGGTAATAATGTCCAATTTATCTCTGAGGCTGATGAAGATAACTCTTTGTTTTATTTGGGCGACAATGGCTCCACATTATTTAAAGCAAAATTTGAAATTGATGAAAATAACAATACTAAAATATTATACAATCGTGCAATTTCCAATCCTCCGCTTTCGGGTATAGAAAAAATAATTTGGTCTCCCAATAAAGATGCTGCCATATTTAAAAAAGACAACGGGATATATTTCTTTGATTTTAAAAAGTACAATTTTGTGAGCCAAGAAGAGGTTAAATACGGAGAGAATATTGGTGATGTGGCATGGTCTCCTGATGATTCCAAGATTGCTTATTACTATGCTCCGCCCAATGGCGAAAAATCATTAATTTTTGCCAATAAAACAAATACCGAGATGACTAGAGTAGCAAATTTTGCAGAGATGGGAATAGATGATCCTTATTTATCTTGGTCGCCGAATTCTGAATGGCTTATAGTAATACCAAGAAATAAGGATTATGGTAGCAATAAAATATATTTATTCAATGCATATACTCGAACTTTTAAAACGGTAGTAGATAGTGGTAGCAATATTGAAGCGGTTTTTAATAGAGCAGGCGATAAGATTATTTACTCGACATATTCTATTGATCCGGCTAGTCCAGTAAAGCAAATTCTAAGTATTATGGATATAAATGGCGACAATAAGCAAAGTTTAAATATTAGAGCATTTATCCCCAAAATTGTATTTTTAAATAATGTGTCATATGATATAATTGTAGCAACATATAATGCCGAATCTACCACCGAATCGATGTTTTTATTTGATTACAACAAAAAAGAAGATGCTGGTTTTAAAATTAATCTTGATCCAGATGTGTATATAAAAGAAATGTCGATATCAAAAGATGACAAAATGCTATTTTATATTGCAAATGATAAGTTTTATGCCATGTCTTTGAAGTAATATTCAGTATCTAGTAAGGGGGACGGGAAAAATAATTTTCAATTGTAAAACAGACTGTCATTCCCGAGCGACTGGCGAAGAGTCTAAAGTATTGTTTCAAAGTAAAAAAACAACATAGGAAGATCCTTCCTATTGTCAGGATGACAGACTATTATAAGGGATGATAGACTATTAGAGGGGAAACAATTTACAATTTACAATTTACAATCCATTCGACTAGCTCAAGACAAATTTTACAATTTACAAAAATACAAATATCCAAATAGTCTGTTATTCTGAGGAACCGACCTGCCTGCCGGCAGGCAGGAGAATTTACATCTTATAAATCTGGAATCCGAATATCGAAATCCGAAACAATATCTGAGAATAAATAAAATATAAAATAGATGTCATTCTGAGGAACCGAAGAATCTTCCTATCATTTTTAAAAAAAATGATAATAAATATAAAGATCCTTCGCCAGTCGCTCAGGATAACAGACCATAATCCGTGTTTAACCTTGCCTCGCTGGCAGGCAGGCGTGTAATTCTTCCTTATGCTTTACTACAAGCTAAGAAGCTACCACCTAAACAAACAGATCCTTCGCCAGTCGCTCAGGATGACAATAATGGATTCTTCGGTTCCTCAGGATTACAGACTATTATGACTACTTACTACTATCTACTAACTACTATCTATTAAAATGTATACCATATTCTAAAATCCTTGGGAGGGGAAATTATAAACAAAGTTACGGCAAAAAAGAATGGTGCTGTACAAATAGTAATTGTAGCCATCATGTGTGCAGTCATGGTTCTTTTGTGTTGCGGAACTGCTTGGGGCTTGGCCTTTGCCGAGAGGAATAAGCGCACAGGTGAGCCAGTGAATGGAGCAGGTTTTAGCTGTGGAGGTATACCAGATGGAGGAAATGACTTTCTACATGAAAACATAATTACAACTACATTTGGAGGATGTGGCAGCTATCATAGAAGCGATGGGGATCCAAAGGGATGTGCTGACTCGATGGATAATTGCAGAGGTAGTGGAGGTATATACACCGGTTGTTCTGCTCCTACCACTATGTATGCAGCTTTGCCACTTGCCTCTATTCCGGCAAAGTGCAAAGGCAATTTACAAAATTGTGCCAGAATTCAAGTGATTAATCCCGTTAACAATGCTTCCGTAATATTGGCGGTGGTTGATACCGGACCTATGAATATTAACGACTCGGACTATGTATTGGGACAAGCTGTACCCAAAGCCCAGCAGGGTATAATTGACAATCCAAAAAACCAAGAATATGCTAGGCAAACTCGTCCAGGTTTAGATATTAGCCCTGAAGCAAGAAAGATCTTGGGTGAAGGGAATTTAAGTTGGAGATTTACTGATTTAGCACTGAGTGATAACTCAGCAACAGGATGTGCCTCAAATATTAATTCAGTAGTTCTAACAGGAAATTCAGTAATGCTCGACGCGGGGCACAATAGCGGACACAATAAATATTCAAAAGCAATATCTGGAATAGATAACGAAGGGGATCATGCATGGAATATCGCCAATAAAGTAAAAAAAATTTTAGAAGGAAAAGGAATATCTGTAGGTATGACTAAGTCTTCTGCAGTAGAAGACAAAAGCCTTCCTGAGAGAGTAAAATTCGCGAACATGTCAAATGCTTCAATGTTTTTAAGTATACATAGCGATAGTGGTGGCGGATCTGGGCCCACGGGTATCGTATGGTGCAAACATAGCGGAATAATTGATGGAAACAACAAAGTAGACTACGCAAGTTTTAGTAGTTGTCAGAGTAAAGACAATCTTGTACAGTCGCAAAACATTGCAAAAAATATTGCGGAAAAAATTCAAAGCTCATTTCATTTTAATGGGAGAACGAAATACATTGCTGGGGATTTAGGTGTGTTAGAAGGTCTAAAAATGCCTGGGGCACTAATTGAAATGTTTTTTCATGATAATAATAATGATTTGAATAAAGCGGATGGTAAAGACGACCAAATGGCTCAAGCTATTGCCGACGGAATAATGCAATCGATGGGCAAGTGATATGTAAGAAGTCTGTATAATATTTCATTAAAATAAAACTTTTCTTTAGATTATTAGGATGGAATGAATATTTTTTGATTTATGGTTGATAGCGACGGAACAAGTTTAAAAAAATAATGATAATAATATAGGCTATTAATATATATAAAAAAATAATTAGGATTATTATTTAAAAATCAACAAGACGAGATCAAGATGGAGGAGCAAAATAAAAATTTTATAGATGGCGTAGAAAATGATGAAAGTGGTTTTGATTTCCCTAGCTTTAAGGATTTTCAGCGGGAAAGCGCCGCCAATAATGGCTCAAATGGATATTTGTATGGTGGCCGACAGTATAAAAAAAACACGGCTAAACAATATCTAAAAATGGCTCGAGGAGAGGTAAACAATCAACTTGGAACGGCTGCAAAAGGGCTATTATCTAAGGGACGTGATGTAAAAAAAATTATTCAAGCTGTAAAGAATGCTGCCCGCGTAGTTGCAATGATAGGGAGAGCCGTAGCTGTTTTGTTTTCGCCAACATCATGGATACCCTTAGTTGTTGTTTGTATACTTTTAATTCTGACTACAGCTTCCCTGGCTATCGGAGACTCTATAAAGTCTCGAAAGGGAGTACGTGGCAACAGCTCTGGTACTTACGCTTCGGCAGCTGCTTCTAGCGGCGAAGTGAAAATTGCTATGGAAGAGCTGAGGGAATTATATAATCAAAAGTTGATAATTTCTGATCATCCGGAAAGTTTTTATTGGAGTCAAGGTGATCCCGCGTTTCAAGAAACATTGAATGGTCATTGGGATACATGCCGTCCACAACTTGCATGTGCCGGCTGTGCTTTAACTTCCATATCTATGATATTTAGATATTTCGGGGCCACTGGCTTCTCGTCGCCAGTAGATGTGGCTAATTATAATGCTTCCATAAATGGAGGCGATCTAAATATCGTTATTGATCCATTAGTATCACATTATTTACCCGATAAAAATGTTGTTTATCACAAGCCGGGCAATTTAACATTTGCGACTATTAAAGAACAAATAGCAAAAGGCATGCCCATATTGGCCGGAGGCAATAAAGTGTGTGGTTCAGATGGGCAACATTGGGTGGTTATCATTGGCCTTTCAGCTGATGAAAATAATGTGATTATTAGTGATCCTGCTCATGATGAAAGGAGTTCACCTGCTAGATATTGTAGTAAAAACAATATGAACATATCAAAATATGCGATATTCTCCGACAAATAAAAGATGAAAAAAATA
>CAYMCH010000029.1:0-12679 GCA_964389035.1 uncultured Candidatus Saccharibacteria bacterium
GCTGAGCGACATACTCCAAGGAGGCGGACAGATGACATCAGGAAAACTGCTGTTGGGTCAAGATGCAACCAAGCTGTTTCTGCACGAAATCGGGATTGAAGTGAACCCGATCAGAGATCTAGAAGGTTTCAAAAAGGCCTGTGAACAGGCCAATCCTCGCTATCAGGGCGGACGCGACCTCGTTCGCTTCCAGCTGGAGCAGGATACCTCTTGGCCCGCCGGTGTTCGGTATGCGACGATGAACTTAGCTCGCAGGCTCGGCATGGCTAGTGGCGAAACACCCCTCAACGGTGATTGGGATCTGATCATTGCCCTCGGCGGCGCTCGGCGCTCACCACTCCATCGTGCTTGCTACGCGTCCTCGGCGATCGCCGAAAGTCGAGCCAGCACCCGCGCTCTCGCTATCGCCGGATCGACGCGTCGGCTTAGCGACATCGAAAAAGCGCAAGTCCAGGACTTTGCTCCCGGAGCGGAAGTTGAATACGACCTCTGTGTCGGAGCAAGCAAGTTAGTTGGCAATCGCAACACCGGCCACAAGGTTTGGGCGATCTGCAAGAACGACCCCAAGAGCGGCAACGACGGTGTCATCGATCAGGTGATTGATACGCTGACACCAGAACTATCGCAGTTCAAGCCCTTGAGGGTAGCGGCTGTTACCACGCGCATCTATGTCATTGGCCTTGAGCTTGATATGGCGCGTGCGGCTAAACGCCATGGCTGGCGCGGCTACGGTGCGGCCGGTCACCCTTCTGATCCAGAGATGGTGTTCAATCGAACGATCAGCACATACTTGTCAGAGTGCCTTACCACCGTCCGGAAAGCAGCCATCGCGGCTGCTGTTGATTGCTGAATCTAAGATGGTTTGCCACCGCCCAATGTGCGGTGGCTTTTTTATTTCAAATATTTTTTACTCTTTAATTCTCTCTCTAATGCATTTTCTAGCCATTTGTCGATGATGTTTTCGGTGGCTTGTATATATCTGGATTCACATTTTATTTTATCGCAAATTTCTATTCCCTCTTTTTGTAAAATTCTAAGTAATTTGATTATTTCATCATTTAATTGTAAACAACTATTGCTATTAGCACAATTTACACATAAAATTTCTCCGGTATTTTCGTTAAAACAATTTTCTCCTGCTTTCAATATATTTTTACAATAAGCACAATGTTCTAAGTCAGGGCGAAAACCTGCTTGCTCCAGAATTTTTAATTCAAATAACCGTATTGCCAATTCGTTGTGAGATGTTCCAATATTTCGTAATATCTCTACAAAGTATTCAAA
Organism: uncultured Candidatus Saccharibacteria bacterium; assembly: GCA_964389035.1. GTDB lineage: Bacteria > Patescibacteriota > UBA1384 > XYA2-FULL-43-10 > XYA2-FULL-43-10 > CAYMCH01. Next base: position 1,285 of record CAYMCH010000029.1, read on the forward strand.
AGCCACCGAATTTTTTTCTTCCTCGGCAAATATTTTATCAACAATCTCCGCAGTATATACTGCACGAGACGACGAATTTATTTGTTTGTCGCAGTCATAGCATTCGATAATCTCTGCGCCAGTAACAATAAAAAATGTTTTGCCTTGGTGAAGTTGCAGATCAATTAAATTATAAGGCTCTAGATTGCCGGCTAATTTCGATGAGATCCGACGCACTCCCTTAGCCATCACCTTAATCTTCCCAAACCGTTCAGTAAAAATAGTCAGAATTTTGTCTGCTTCATCATAATTTATGCGTTTAATCACCACCCCTCTAGTTTTGAGAGAGCGCATAATCAAATTTCCAATTATCAATGATCAATACCCAAATAATTATTCAATTGATTAATTGAAAATTAAATGATATTTGAAAATTGATAATTATTGATTTCTTTTATCAATAATATCTTCCACTTGTTTTAGTTGGTTTGGAGTATTTACGCCAATCACTTCTTCCTCTTCCGAAACCGGCACAGCTATCACCTTTTTGCCTTGCTCAATAGCCATGCCAATTAAATCGGTTAGATAGTATTCATGTTGGGCATTGTTTGAACCAATGTGTTCAAGCGCTTCCCAAACCCAGCTATTATCAAATATGTAAAATCCCGGATTGGATTCTTTGATCTCCAACTGCTCCGGCGTACAATCTTTTTGCTCGACTATTCCGATTATTTCTCCATTTTGATTGCGTGTGATCCTGCCATAAGCCCAATAATTCGGATCATCAAATTCCACAGAAAGCATGGCAATTGTAGGTTTCTCCTGCTCGTATAAATTAACAAGATTTTTGATCGTTTCCGGCTTGAAAAGTGGCATATCTCCATAGCAAACAAGTGCCGCATCATATTTGCCAGCTACATTTTCTTTGGCCATCTTCACCGCATGGCCAGTACCTAATTGTTCTTCCTGTATTGCATACTGCACCTGTTCGCCAATATGCCCCGTGATCATTTCTCTTTTGTAACCAACCACCAACACTACGTTTTCTATTCCAGCCGACATCACGTTATTTATTGAATATTCAATCAAAGGTTTTTCATGTGCCCTAAACATGACTTTTGGAATGACCGAACCTTCTACTTCCCCCATTCTGGTCCCCTTACCGGCGGCCAGTATTACTGCAGCAATCTTCATGATAAATTTCTCCATTTAATCTTTTAGATGATCGATGATTCTTGAATCATCTTGTATATAACCTCGGTGGCTTTTAAAACCTCCGAGAATGCACCTTTTCCCAACGAATGTACCGGGATTCAATAATGCCTTGCATCCTGTTTGGCTATTATCGCCGAATATCACGCCGAACTTCTTAAGTCCGGTATCATAATATTTTCTATTAACTTTCATACCAATATTCTTGCCATCTTCATCGAAAAAGTCAAATCTAATATTAGCCAATATGGTACTGGCGGCCAAATTCGTATTATTGCCGACTATGGAATCACCGACATAATTAAAATGCGAAGTCCATGCATGGTTGAGCATGATAGAATTTTTGATCTCACAGGAATTACCAACAATACAGTCATCACCCAAAATGACATTTTCGCGGATAAAAGCACCCGGACGTATTTCACAGTTACGTCCAATGATGACATTATCCCCCACATATGCACCAGGATATATTTTGGTGTTCTCACCAACAAAAATATGCTCACCTTCCATAAAAGCACGCGGAAATCTGCCTCCTAAATTTTTCACGCCTTGCTTAACGAAAAATGATTCAATATATGGTTCAATATTTTTTACTGTTTCCCAAATAGGACAGTTTAATAAAAATACTTGTTCATATTCAAAATCGCTTAAATCAAAAAAAATTTCTGGATTAAATATTTTTTCCATCTTTATCCTTATTATTTATCTCACATATTCTTCATTCTCAATCCCCTATTCTACATTCTACATTCTATATTCCACATTCCAATTATCACTTTTACATTAAACCTAAAAATATTAAAAAAAGAAAGTTGATTTCTGAGTATAATAATTTTTAATCACAAACATTGTATTTACATAATTAATTGTGTATATTATTACTTATTCCAACACATTCTTGTAGAGGTGAGTGATGGCACTAAACAGCTTGTCATTGACAAAGGGAACTCGGAGACGCATGACCGAGCTTCCCCAGAACAAAAGACTATATAATGTAATGTGTAACTCGCCGAAAGATTTGAAAGGGAGGTTCTCCAGGCTTCTCCAAGCAAGAGTCGGGAGGCTTTGTGGCAGAAGCCGATGCGATCATAAGTGGATTATTGTTCAAAAATATTCGCACTGCCTCTTGTGCGGAATCAGCCTTCGAGAAATTTGCAAGGTAAAAGAGGAACACCCCAGCTGGTTCCCGCAACCAAACGAAAAGGGGTATTTACGAAAACCCCATTATTGAACTACTAACCGCAATAGCCCATAAATGGGCTTTTTTTTATCATCAGTATATAAGCCATTTTCCATCTCATCAGCTTCTTTTAGTCTATTTATATATTCCAAAACTTCATAATAGCGTATTTCCATATTAAAATCATAAATATTAATAATAATTTTATTCATTTAACATTATTTTAAATTCTAAATTCTGAATTCTGATTTATCTCTGGCACTTCCTGCACCAATGCGTGCTACGACTACCAATGACAATGCGCTCAATGGCACCTCCGCAATTATTCGGACATTTTTGACCAGTCTTGCGATAAACTTTCAAATGTTCATGAGCGCGCCCCTGTTCGCCAAAGGCATCAACAAAATTTTCACTTGAAGAGCCTCCGTATTTGATGCCTTTGTTTAAAACTTTTTGAATACTCATAATTATTATTGACCATTCTATTTCTTTAATATCCTTAGCAAGCCTCATCGGTTTAATATTGGCGTCAAACAATGCTTCATCGGCATAAATATTGCCTATACCTGCAATAATTGTTTGGTCCATAATAAATTGCTTAATTTTGCGATTCGGAAATCTCTTCGCCATTTTCTCCAAATATTCCAATGTCAACTCCTCACCCAACGGTTCCACCCCCAATTTCCCCAGTTCTTTAGTTTTTAAGTTCTTAAGTTCTTCAGTTGTCGCGATTTTTAAGTATCCAAAGCGACGGATATCATTAAAATACAGCACGCTTTTATCATCGAAATAAAAGATAGCTCTGGTGTGTTTATTGGGTAATTTTTCTAGCCAAGCCTTGTCGGGATGACCACCACCTTTGCGATTGCGCAAACAAAAATTATTCTCGCCCTGGTATTCTTCCCATATCAGCTGTCCAGTCATTTTTAAGTGAAATATCAAAGCATTATCATCACTTAGCTCAATAATAATATTCTTGGCTCTACGGCTAATTTCTTTAATCTTCTTGCCCTTAACATCATTAGATTTAATCTGCACAACTTTGCTATCACGATCATCAAAATTAACGATTTTTCTCTTCTCCAGTTTCGTCTTAAGTCCCCTCACTATTGTTTCAACCTCAGGCAATTCGGGCATAATCAAATATAAAATATTAAATATAAAATGTGAATAATATTACTATAGTTTTTTATAATATCATGCTTTTGGTTCTTAGAGTGTTTTTATAAAAGTTAACCACTGCTTAGCTATTTTTTTCATATTCTATATTCCATATTCTACATTTTCACCACTGCAAGTATTTAAACGCTTCCGGCAATGATTTTATTTTTATTCCGCTATAAACATCTTTGTACATCATCGTAGCATCGGCAATCTCTAAATCTTGACGAATTATTTGGATACACAGGGATTTGGCAAATTTTTTTCTTACTTTTTCCAAAATATCAGCTCTATCATCAATCAATACAAACTCTTCCTTGTTGCCAACTAATTTATCCAAATAGTTCTGCTTTGGACTATCCGCGATATGTATATTATCAATACTATTTGCTATTTCAGAATGATCAATTTTTTTATTCTGGAACTCAATATCGCCCAATGTTAGAATATTTAATTCATACTTTTCCTTATCGACACCGACTAATAATTCCTTAACATCTTCATATAAGTATTTATATATATTGGTATATACACTTTTTATCCGAGCCTCTGCAAGCTTTTGATTAGTATGTTTAATCTTCTGCAACCTATCCAAGTGTTTTATGGGGTTATATTGGTAATCCATACTTTCAAGCATAAATGTAGTCTTAATATCTTGAATTTGGTAACCGGCTCTTATAAATGATTCAAAAAACTGATCACGCAAAAGAGAAGTATTAAGCAATACCCCATCGATATCAATAAATATTTTCTCTTTCCTCATCACTTGCCTAATATATTAATGTTTCTGTGACAACATATATTTAAGACTTACATGTTTGTTATTGCGAGGAACAAAGCGATCTATCATAAAGAGATTGCCGTACCTTCGCACAAAGGCAAATGGCTCGCAATAACGAATTAAGAATGTGGGAATGTTTCAAACGTGTAAGTCCTAATATTATCAATTTAATATAATACAAAATCCAACAATGCCTTTTCAAAATAATACCTGTTATTTTTTACCTTCGGTGCCCACTAAGTATAACAAATTATTGCTTATTTGACAGCATAGTTAATTTTAGATAACATAAAAATACTAAGACCAACAAGGTACTAAAACAAAAACATTCAAACAAAAAGGTAATTATTCCTTTTTTTATATTTAATCAATTTAGCGAAAGGTAATAAAGTGGATCAAGACAACCCAAGATACTGGAAAAAGCTAATTAATCAGGGTCTGATACGCTTTTTTTTACTTAAAGTTTTATACAAAGACAAAGAATCATATGGTTATAAAATAGTAAAAAGAATTGAAGAACTATCTGAAGGTGTCTGTCGTCCTACCGAATCAACCATATATCCAGCGCTAGACCAGCTCATGAAGGGTAAATATGTCGATGTCCATGAAGTCTCTACAGGACTCAGAACTCGTAAAGTATATGTCTTAAACGAGAAGGGTCGCACTGCTTACCGTACCGCCGCCAAGGCCTACGGCGAAATTATTCCCCTACTTCGTGAAGCAATTATGCTCTAATTCTGAATGATGAATTACGAATAATGAATTAAGTGATTTTATTTTAATCTTTATTCTTAATTCATAATTCATTATCCATTTTTATGATTCCTGAATTACTGATGCCAGCTGGCGATTTGGAAAAAGCCAAGATCGCCTATCAATACGGGGCTGATGCTTGTTACGGCTCAACAAGCGCTTTTAGTATGCGTACACGAGAGATTGGATTTGATTACAAAACACTAAAAAAAGCTATCGATTATGCCCACTCGATAGATAAAAAATTTTATGTTACATTAAATACTTATCCTCATGAATTTGAATTAACCAAAATTAAAACTCATGCCAAAAAGTTAATTTCAATGCAACCAGATGCAATAATTGTGGCCGATACGGGAATATTGCAGATCGCAACCAAGGAACTAAAAAACAGAAGAACAAAAAAACACAAAACGGAACTGCATCTTTCCACTCAAGCCAATGCTACCAATTCTGAAGCAATAAAGTTTTGGGCCAAACAAGATATCTCAAGAATTATATTAGCTCGTGAATTATCTATTAAAGAAATCGCGGAAATCCGCAGAAAAACTCCAAAAAAAATCGTTCTTGAGTCTTTTGTACACGGTGCTATGTGCAATTCTGTTTCTGGTAGATGCAACTTATCAAATTATCTTAGTTATCGCGACGCCAATCGTGGTGCCTGTGTTCAAGCATGCCGTTGGAAATTTGCGTTAGTTGAAGAAAAAAGACCCAATCAATTCATTCCAGTTGAAGAAGATAATGATGGTTCATACATCTATAATTCTCGCGACTTATGTATGATTGAATATTTAGACGAACTAACTAAAGCCGGCATCAGTTCGTTCAAAGTTGAGGGTCGCAACAAGAGTATATACTACTGTGCGATAGTTTCCCGTGCTTATAGAAAAGCAATCGATCTACTCCCACTAGTCATTGCGAGTAGGAACGATGAAGCAATCTCTATCGACAAAAAGATTGCCACGCGCCCTGCTCGAACGGAGTGGCTCGCGATAACTAGACAAAAAGAACTCAAAAAATTAAGACGCGAGTTAAATACCGTAACCAATCGTGGTTACTCCACAGGTTTTTATTTTGGTAAACCAACCGATGCCGACATAAATTATGAAACCTCGCGTCCATCATCCGATTGGCAGTTTGTAGGAATTGTATTAGATGTCATTGCGAGAAGCGGTTTTGCGACGAAGCAATCTGGAGAAAAGATTGCCGCGCCTCCAGGAAAACCCGAGATGGCTCGCAATGACAAAGAATATTTGATTGAAGCTCGCAACGAGATAAAACCAGGCACAACAGTAGAAATTGTGACACCAGAAAAAATATATAAAACTAAATTAAATAACTTTACTTCTCCAAAAGGGATTGTTATAGATAAACCAAACCCAAATTCTTTATTTGTTCTAAATTCATTACACAATCTACCAATAAACACTTTTCTAAGAGCTAAAAAATAAATGAATCTTCATTAGCAAATAGCATTTGCACAAAAACTATGGAAATTTTTACAATGCTTTATTTTTGATCTCTAGCTACATTATTTGTGAAGTTATAGCCGATAGGAGGGGTAAAAGTGATCAACCACACCACTGTCGAAATCATTATCGATCGAGAAGTAATACAGGAGTTTGTGGCAGGATTTCTAGCCAAAAACAGCTGTGCTACTATTGATGATGTGATGAATGCTGCCAAAGCCAGATTCAATATCTGGTGGGGCAAACAAACAGGAAAAACCGCCTTTATCGAGTCTGTGGCAAAAAAGTATTACCAAGAACACATCTCTATCACATCTTACCCACCAAGATTTAGTAGGTGGTGGCGCAGTAAATGTGATGATCACACAAGGGAGAAAGTCTAAAAGAAAGCAAGAACAGATTGGGAAGAAGCGATTCTTTATGCTGTCAGAGAGAGATACACCAAGGTAACTCGCTGGCGGCGACAAAACAAGTCATGACTCTCGCTAAGCCAAGCTTCGTGCCGTAGCAGTCGGTCTGGTACCGACTGCTTTGTTTTGTTATTGCTTTCTACTATCACTTATCAAAAAAGTGATAGTCAAATATATCGTAAATATTTGATAATCTCATACTTATAGATTTGTTAAATATACGATCTTATTGTATAATATTATTGTTTAATCAACCAAGATATAAGAAAGGAAAATTATGAAGGTTGCCTTACCTTATCTGTATCAAGGAAAAACAACAGGTGCTAGAGTTTTTGAAGAATCATTTGCGGATAAGCTCAGGAAAAGAGATATTGATATCAAGATTTTCCGTCCTAGCAATAAAGAATTACGCAAAATTCCGGAGATCGGCACTGTTCTTAGTATGGCCTCATTAAGAGAATATAAGGAGGAGATAGCTGATTATGATCTTATTTACAGCACAAACGGAACATGCGTTGCATTAATAGACGACGAGATCGATGTTCCTGTGCTTCCAGTTTACCATTCAACAGGTTTTACGATCCACCAAAATATTGTTGAGTATAAAGATCAAATCGAGGAAGCTGAACTTTGGCAAAAATACCAAGACGAAATTAACACTCTAGAACTGGTACCAAAGGATATTTTTAATAACTCTTTGCACAACTGGGGATTGTGCGGAAAATTTATGGCCCAAAATGTCAATAATATTGTAGCAGTCTCTGAAACAGTTAAAAACGAACTGGTTGAACATGCATCAGCTGATGTTACGAAAATTGATGTGGTCGAAAATGGTATCGAAGATTTTTGGTTCAGAGACAGTCCTAAATGTATTGAATGTGATATGCTAACAGAAAAATGGAGAGATAAAATAACAGTAATTTGGTCTGGCAGAACTGGACGCGTAAATGTGGATTTTAAAATCAAAGGCTTAGACAGGATTCTAGAAGTTTATAGCAGATTGCCAGATAATATATTCAATAAAGTAGTGATTGCACTTATTCCTGCCGAAAAAAAAGAATATATTGAGATGTATTCAAACTTATTTACCAAAAGAGGTATAACTTTTATTCCTAATTGTCAGTACGAACACTTGCCACATTTAATGCAGAAAGGTGATATATATATTATGCCATCACGTTATGAAGGCTTTTCTTTGAGTCTTGTAGAAGCAATGGCGAGCAAGCTAGCACCTATATCATATAGAATAGGCATAGCACCTGATGTTATTGAAAATAAAAATAATGGATATCTGGTTGATAATGTAGAAGAAATGACAGAGAAAATATGGTATTTAGCAGACAACCCCGATATTAGACAATGCGTTGCCGAAAATGCCTTCTCTTCTGTTCAACAAAGATTTTCTATAGACAAAATGATTGATAATTATATTAATATTTTTAACAAGATTACTGGTTAAAATATTTAATATTTGCCAATATCCAGATTAGATGCACCTGATTCAAAAGTTATTTCAATAACTTTATTATTTGTATCATAATCAGAGCTCTGCCACACCTCGCCGTTCCTACTTAGTCCCAATTCAGATAAATTGTTGCCGGATAGACCTGATTTATTCGTTACCTTAAGCGAATAATCTTCTGGAATCTTAATATTAAAATCCGAAGCACCACAAGAAATACTCACTTTAATTTTTTCGATATTATCCCCAAGTTTTATCTCAGCCGAAGTAGCCCCGCTATTTATCTCTAAATTTTGCACCTTGATATCGCTAAAATCTAAATCCATTTTTGAGGCACCTGCATTAATTTTAATATCTAGAGGTAATAAATTAGTGATTCTAATATCCAAGGTGTTTTTTGCATTCTTACCCCAGAAAAATATATTTCCTGGCAACTGATGTATTTTTACTTTTTGCACCCCTTCCTCAATACTATCTGATATATTAACACCACTTGCAGTATCTGCTGTCCCACTTACAAATTTGTCTATACTAGAATCCATTTCTAAAGATACCGCACCAATACTTACATCAAGCTCGCCACTTTTTACATCGCCCTTAATATCTTGTGATATTTTTGTCGTTTCGAAACTAGTATGATTGTGATTGTATATAAATCCAAAGAAACTAATCCCTATCACAATAATAAATATTATTATTGCTGATAACCAAATCCCCAAGCTTCGTTTGCCACTAAATAGTATAGATATTCCCCACAAAACTAATATTATTGGCCACAAACGCCATACATCCTGCCAGAATGTATTTGGTAAATAGCCTAAATTACTTAATAATATTAATATTCCGATGCCTGAAATAATTAGACCCCAAAAAAGTCTGCTAGGACTCATTTTTATCCTTTCCTTTATTCGGTAGTAACATAATTACACCTATAGCCACAAAAATCAAAGGCCATATTTTATAAAAAGATAATGATGGGAAAAGATTATTTACTAATAAAACTATTCCTAAAATAATTACAATTAGTGCAAAACAAAGATTTCCCTTTCCGCTTTTAACAGATTTTTCTATTCCAGACATTGTCTCTTTTATATTTTCTTTAATATTTTCGCTTCCTTTTCTCCGGGATTCATTTTTAATTTTTTGAGCATACGAGCTATCATCCTCTTCTGGCATAATTATTAATAAAATTATATAAACTACAACTCCCGCACCTCCCGAAAGAAGCAAAATAACAAATATCAACCTGATTATCATGACATCAATATTGAAATAATTTGCTAATCCAGCGCAAACCCCACCAATTATTCTGTCATCTTTTGGTCTTATAAATTGAGTCTTCATATTTCTCCTTATTAATCGTGGTGAATTTCCCGGAACATCATTCCTAGACCCACAATAATTATTAGAATAGGCCAAATTATTTTCCAATGAAAGATTGGAATAAAATTGCCGATAACTAATACTGTCCCGAATAAAATTAATATCAACGCAAAAGTTTTTCTTTTTTCATCCATAATTACCTATTCTTGCTATTATTTGTTTTTGAAGCTGTCATAAATAATACCGTCATGACTCCAGCTGCGATAAAAAAGATCCCCATTATTAATGATGCAATAATAATTGTGGCTCCTGTAGTATTGCTATATATAGAATCAGCTCCTGCAATAGATATATTGCCAACAGAAGCATAAACTAAACCCCCACCCATAGCAATCATAAACATTGAAGAAATTATTTTTATTTTTCTACCCATTATAAATTTCCAATACATTAATTTATTATTTTTTTTGAATTGCGAAATAATTTTTATAAATGTTACAAAATTTCTAAGTACTTTTTAAAACTATCATTTCAAGTAATTGCAACCGTCAAAATTTTGTAAGTTTTATCAATTTTGTAATTCAATGCAATTATAAATATTATATCACTAATATTTTACCATTAAACATTATTATTTAATCATAATATAATACAATAAGATATAATTTCAATAGAACAAATAAAAAAGCCTCTAGAAATCTCTGTGTTGGCGGCGTCCTACTCTCCCGGGACCTTGCGGTCCAAGTACCATCGGCGCTGAAGTGCTTAACTTCTCTGTTCGGAATGGGAAGAGGTGTACCCACTTCGCCAAAACCACCAACACACAAATTTCTAAAAGCTTTATACATGCTTAAAAAAAGAATCAACTAATAGAGCGAGAAAGAAATAGAGCTTTCCCGCTCGTATCAGTTGGTACAGTTTAAGCAAGATCCATGTAAAAGATTCTCCCGTATCCGCCAGCTGGCGGACGAGATACTACCGTTACGAGGCATCTTATCGCTTAAGATTTTCTGGAATTACCCAGTAATTGCTAGTCAAACTATAAAAATATTTTAATTGATCAATTAGTACTCCACGGCTGAATACATCACTGCACTTACACCTAGAGCCTATCAACCCCATGTTCTTTGGGGGATCTAAGAAACCTAATCTTGTGGCCGGCTTCACGCTTATATGCTTTCAGCATTTATCCGTTAGGGTGTAGCTACCCTGCAGTGCCCGTGATTCGGACAGCAGGTACACCAGAGACCCACGCCTCCCGGTCCTCTCGTACTAGGGAGACACCCACTCAAGTTTCCGCGCCTACAGCAGATTAAGACCGAACTGTCTCACGACGTTCTGAACCCAGCTCGCGTACCCTTTTAACTGGCGAACAGCCAGACCCTTGGGACCTGCTTCAGCCCCAGGATAGGATGAGCCGACATCGAGGTGCCAAACCGCGCCGTCTATATGAGCTATTGGGCGCGATCAGCCTGTTATCCCCGGGGTAACTTTTATTCGTTGAGCGATATCTCTATCATGCGATAATATCGGATCATTAAATCCCACTTTCGTGTCTGCTCGACTTGTAGGTCTCACAGTTAAGCGCGCATATACTTTTATGCTTTGAGGCCCGATTTCCTTCCGGGCTAAGCGCACCTTTGAACGCCTCCGTTACAATTT
>CAYMCH010000030.1:0-12376 GCA_964389035.1 uncultured Candidatus Saccharibacteria bacterium
AGACAGACAAGCTGAATATATGAATTTTGGCAATTATGGCGAACGTCATAAAACTGGTGATGCGATAGTCGTTTCAGATGCTGTAGGCGCAGGTTGCGAATACCTGTTAACAGTGGATTACCAACTGATAAATAAAAAGGATTTTCTTAATTTTGCTAAAAATGAAATTGTTGTAATTGCTCCTTCGGAATTTCTAAAAATTATAAAGCCATAGTTCGAACTTCTGCTACTACGGGGAACCAAAAAAGGTCATTGCAAAATGGTCATTTTTGTTTCTTATGGTAAATTTAAAATTTTTTTAAAGAAATGCCAACTTACTTAAAAATACTACGATTTTAGAAGGAGACTAAAAAAGGGTCAAAACCTACGCTGCAGCGTATAAAATGACTCGTTTGTATATTTATAGTGGTTACATAAATATTTTAAAAACTGGATCAGGATAATCTGATTAAAAATCAATATTCTAAGAAATCACATTCTGTGGTTTGCCGTTGAGCCATGATTCGATGTTTTCTATCATCATATCATTAGCCGTGCGATGGGTATTGTCGGAATTAAATGCAATATGTGGAGTGGCCAGAATTTTTGGGTGATTTAGATATTTTAGATAATTATTGTCCTTGTCATCTTTGATCGAAACGGAAGCACAGTCAGTAGCAAAACCGGCGATGATGCCTTCGTCGATTGCGCTAAATAATGCCTCAACGTCGAAAATATCATCAGTGGTAATGGAAATTAAATATACTCCCTTTTTAAGACCAGAAAACCATTGTTTGTTTAAAATTCCGGATGTGGTAGGATTGGTTGCTAAACAAGTTATGATTATATCCGAATTTTCTGTTTTGCTATAAAGATTGTCGTGGTAATCAAAAAAAGTCACGTTCATACCAAAAGAACGACAGATTTCACCGACTGTAGAACCAATATTGCCTTGCCCCAGAATTGTTACCGACTTACCAAATAAGCCTATCCCGGGCTGATTGATGGTTGTCTTAGAATCATGATTTATTATTGACGGTAACTTTCTTAATAGATTTATCAGCATGGCGATTATCCATTCCGAAACAGCATATTTGTTACATCCCGGACAATTGGAGACAGTGATATTATTTTCTCTAAGTCTGGGTAAATCCAGCCATGAATAACCGACCATGGGGATATTGAAGTATTTACCTTTCAATTCATAAATCTCATTCTTCATAAAGCTCGATTCACTGCAAACAATATCAGCTACGTTGCATCGCTCAAGCCACTCTTGCGCCGAGGTTGGATTGCTGTACAGTTTGAGTTCCCCGAGAGTTTTAAGCTTTTTAATCTGATCGGGGAACAAGTTTAAATCGTGGGTGAAAACTATTTTGATCATAAAAATATTTTATTGCATAAGTTCACAAAAAACAACTAAAAAATGCTTTTTTAATGGCATTTTTTAGTATTAGTCTATCTGAGCATTATTCCGCAGCTTTTTCTGCGGGTGTGATCATAATCATTTTACTGGTAACGCTTTTATCAGTATTTGTAGTACCGCTTACTGAAATGTTTGTGCCGACTGTCAAATCCGAAGTTGATCCGGTTTCATTCTTCGAAACTGTGGTGGAATCGCTATAGTAAATTGTTTTAGTATTGCCATCTGATGTTTTAATTATTAAACTCGTATCTGATTTAGAAATTATCTCTCCAGAAGTCATGTTGCCGCCTGGTCCGCTGTTATTTCCCGATGGGTGCGTGCCTTTATCGCTTGAGTTATTTTTGGACATGTCTGGTGGAGTTTGCCCGTTAAAATTCCCCGGAAATTTTTGTGCATTTAAAGTCTGCTTTTTTTGATAATACATTCCAGTGGCAAATCCTCCGGCAAAAATTATCAAACCGGTAATAATTAAAATAATTAATTTTTTCCAACTCATCTTTCTCCTTAATAAAAATATTATTTATTCATACTTTAATGCATCGATAGGCTTGAGTCTGGCTGCTTTATTGGCAGGATAAAGACCAAAAATTATACCTACAAAAGCACAAATTCCAAATGATAAGACAACTGATTGCCATGTAACAACTGAGGTTACAACTGCAAAATATGTTAATATTTTTGCTATACCTAAGCCCAAAGCTACTCCAATAATGCCACTGATAAATGTTAAAGCGACCGATTCAGATAAAAATTGCATACTAATATCTTTTCTCTTGGCTCCGACTGCTTTTCTTAAGCCTATCTCCTTGGTTCTTTCAGTAACGGTTGTCAGCATCATGTTCATGATCCCAATACCACCTACTAGTAAAGAAATTCCAGCTATTGCACCGAGCAAAATTGTTAATGTCTGAGAAACGGAAGATAAACTAGACATTAAATCTTCTTGCGTCGAAACAGAAAAGTCGGCATCCGAAGAAACAGCAATATTGTGTCTTTGCATCAACAAATTAGTTACTTCAGTTTTTACAGTATTAACACTTTTTTCACTGTCAGCTTTAATGTATATATTACTAATGCTAAATGAAGATTTGCCGGTTAAATACCGTTGCGCGGTAGTGATAGGCACGTAAATAGAATAATCACTGCTTTCGCTGCTTGAGCCACCTTGAGATTGCGTCATGCCTACAACTTTGAATTGAATTTTATTAATTTTTATTGTTTTGCCAACGCAGTTGGTATCTTCTCCAAAAAGCGTTTCTGAAATACTTTTTCCTATAACGGCTATCTTTGAAACAGATTTATTGTCTTGATCGGTAATAAACTCTCCCAAAGAAACAGTGATATTTCTAACATCGACATAACTGGCTTGAGTGCCAATTACTTGAGAATTACTATTGTTATTTTTATAAGTAATTTGTGAACGAGCAGACACTACAGATGCCATGGTTGATATCGAAGATACTTCGCTCTCTATGACGCTGGCGTCATCTAAAGTGAGTGTGGTTGCATTACCCATAGCTGAACGTACACCGCCACTTGTTGTGGACCCTGGAGATACAATTACAAGGTTGGAACCGAGATTAGAAATTTTTGAAGTTATAGATGCGGTAGCGCCCTGGCCGACTCCGACCAAGACTATCACAGAGCTGATGCCGATTATCACTCCAAGCATAGTCAATCCAGATCTAACTTTATTACTAGAAAGAGCCGAATATGTTTCAGCTAAAATATCTCGTATTTTCATACTATGATTTTCTTTCGTGATTATTACGATCACTGGTGATCTCGCCGTCAATAATTTGGATAATCCTATTGGCATGTTCGGCAACGTATTGATCGTGAGTAATTAATATTATTGTTTTTCCTTGATTACTTAATTTTTGAAAAGTATCTAGTATAGCTTTGCCTGTTTTTTGATCAAGATTTCCTGTGGGTTCATCCGCCAAAATAATTTCAGGGTTATTTACTAAGGATCTGGCAATGGCGACGCGTTGCATTTGTCCACCTGATAATTGATTAGATAAATTTTGATACTTGCTCTTTTCTATTTGAGCGTCCTGTAGAGCTTTTTCTATTAGCTTATCTCTGTCTGGATGGGGGATGCGAGAGTAAACAAGTGGCAAATTAACATTGCGCCAAACTGTCGATCTTGATAGTAAGTTGAAGGCTTGGAAGACAAAACCGATTTTTCTGCTTCTAATTTCTGCTAATTGGTCTTCTGACAATCTAGAAACATCGTTGCCATCAAGAATATATTTCCCAGAAGTCGGAGTATCCAAAGCACCCAAAATGTGCATCATAGTAGACTTGCCACTACCGGATGGCCCGGTGATTGCTACGAACTCACCTTGATCGATGGTAAATGAAATTTCTTTTAATACGGTAAAGCTATTGTCTCCGTTGACGTAGGTTTTTATGATATTTTGACACTCAATAGTTTTTTTCATAATTATTAATCTATAGTTATTTTACATTCCTGGTCCACCCATACTGCCAGTAGGCATACCTCCTCCACCTGTGAAGCCTTGCAGACTCGATTTAGATGATGAAGACGATTTGCTCGAAGAAGAATTGTTATTTGATAATGAGCTAGTAATGGTTTGGGTCACAATCGTATCATTTTCACTTAAACCAGAAATTATCTCGGTATAAGAATCATTAGCAATTCCAATTTCGATATTCTGTTGAGTAGGCTCTCCGTCTTTCATTAATAAAACATAACTTTGCGAGTCATTACTCTTTACCGCTGAATTCGGAACATATAACGC
This sequence comes from uncultured Candidatus Saccharibacteria bacterium, assembly GCA_964389035.1. Classification (GTDB taxonomy): domain Bacteria; phylum Patescibacteriota; class UBA1384; order XYA2-FULL-43-10; family XYA2-FULL-43-10; genus CAYMCH01. The sequence continues at coordinate 4,174 of CAYMCH010000030.1, forward strand.
TTCTTGTTTTACATCAGTTGTGATAATGGCTGTAACGCTCATTTTTGATTTTAATCTACTGTCTATGAAATCAAAAACTACTACCGCTGGATATGTGACAACGCCGGAAGATTCGGTGCCTTCTTGTTCCACAGATTCAATTTTTCCGGTTAGTGATAAATTATCTATGGCATCAAAAGTCATGGTTACAGATTGACCGGCTTTTACGTTGGTAGCATCAACTTCATTCAATGAAATGGAAGCCTTGAGGCTGGAGAAATCAGTAATAACTACAAGTGCTGATGAAGAGCCGCTACTGGTCCCAGATGTACTAGAAGACTGAGATGAGCCACCAGTTGAAGAACTTGAGGTTCCGGAAGAGCTAGAGCCTATAGATTCGCCGTCTAAAATATTTACATCAGTAATAGTACCCGATATTGGAGCGGTAATAGTTCTCTTGGTAGCCGTCTTTTTAGCACTTGTATAAGATGATTGGGCTGAATTAAGATTGATTTTGGCCACTTCAAGTGCAACGCTGGCCTGAGAAACTTTTTGAGCCACTTCATTTTTTTGATCGTCAGTAGAATCGGCATTATTATTTGTTTCGGTTTGGCTATTTTGGGTTTTTATTAAGGAGTATTCAGCATCGGAAACATTTTGCTGAGCTTGGAGCAGACTGGCGTAAGCTTTGGATACATTTACATCCAAATCATCATTGATTACTTTAAACAAAGTTTGACCGGCAGCTACGGTGTCCCCGACTTTAACAGATAAATTTTTTACCTCGCCGCTAACCACCGCTGTTACATTGGATATTTTTTCGACATAAACATTCCCTGTACCCAAGACAGTAGCAGTTATCGTGCCTTTAGCAACATTGGTGGTTTTGTAGGAAGTGCTGTTTTTGCTACTTGTATTTTTTCTACAAAAAAAATATCCTCCTCCGCCAAAAATTATTATAAGCAAAATAATTATCCATGGTTTAAATATCTTTTTAACAATAATCATAAATTTTCCGATTTTAATAATTCATTCCAAACATATATAATGTAATTACTTAAACTGAGAAACAGCTTAAATATGTGCAAAAATCATATAATTAATAAAGGAATAATTATGTCATACGATAAAAAATCATTAAAAGAACACCAAAAATTGCTTGGCAAGATAGGAGTATATAGTAAAATAAAAATAGACTCTATGGAAAGTTTGGCTACTTTTTATACTCCGGGTGTGGCTGCTGTTTCAAAAGCCATTGCTGAAAAAAATTGTAGAATTTGGCAGTACACTTGCAGAAAAAATACTGTTGCAGTGGTGTCTGATGGATCGGCTGTTTTAGGTTTGGGCAACATCGGGCCGGAGGCCGCTCAACCTGTTATGGCAGGTAAAGCTATACTTTTTAAGGAATTTGCAGGAATCGATGCTTTCCCTATTTGTCTTGCGACTCAGGATCCTAATGAAATTATTAAGACTTGTCGTTATCTAGCGCCATCATTTGGTGGCATAAATTTAGAGGATATATCTGCTCCGAGATGTTTTGAGATTGAGGAAGCTTTGCAAAATCTTGGCATTCCTGTCATGCATGACGATCAACATGGGACAGCGGTTGTAATTCTAGCTGGTCTTATTAATGCGACTAAATTAGTGAATAAAACATTAGAGAAATGCAAGATAGTAGTAAATGGTTTGGGTGCAGCAGGTACAGCAACAGCATTAATGATCAGCGAATATACCAAAAATCAAGCGGAGATATTATTGTTAGACAGCCATGGATTAGTATGTGGTAGAGAGGGTATAAATCTAGCCAAAAAAAATACTTGCAATGCAGTTCACAGTCCAAAAACTATAGGTAAATTGAAAGAAGCAATAATGGGAGCAGATATATTTATTGGGCTTTCTGTGCCAAATATTTTGTCTGAAAATATGGTTAAGAGCATGAACAATGATTCGATAATTTTTGCGATGGCTAACCCTGTGCCGGAAATTGATCCCAAATTAGCTAAAAAAGCAGGGGCACGAATTGTTGCTACGGGCAGGAGTGATTATCCAAATCAGGTTAATAATGTATTGGCTTTTCCTGGAATATTTAGGGGCGCTTTAGACGCAAATGCTACTAAAATCACAAAGAATATGAAATTTGTAGCTGCACAAGCTTTGGCAAAAGCTGTTGGAAAAATAAATACTAACAAAATTTTACCGAGTCCTTTAGAAAAAGATGTAGTTGTAAAGTTATCGAAAGCAGTAAAAAAAGCCGCGATACAAGACGGAGTTATTAGAACTAAGTGCGATTAAGATTCGTGTTTTTGAAGATAAGAGATCCAAAAGTTTCTTTTGTATGATAAGTTATTAAACCGTGTGTAAGATGTTTTTTTATCAAGCTTAATAATTTTAAAATATTCGCCGTATATATTTATAAAATCATCTTTAGTAAATACTCTTTCGGTTAACTCTAGCTCTTTTATATAATATGTGTTTTTTTCATTACCGGGAGATAATTTAATTAAATTTTTGGCGTTTTTGTCGCCGTCTAAGCATAAAGCTTTGACAAAAAAATATCCATATGGTTTGAGTACTCGATAGGTTTCGCACAAATATTTTTTTAGTTCAAAATTATTTAGAGAGTTTGAAGACATGACATCAATAATCAAATCAATACTAGAATCAGCAAGAGGATAATTTTTGCCAATATCTTGTTTAAAATAAGTTGTAGATAATTTTAGTTCAATAGCTCTGTTTTTAGCAATATTAATCGCAGTGTCAGAGATTTCGAAGCCTATACAATCATTGTCTAGAGATTGCAAATAGTTGCTATTGCGTCCAGTGCCAGAACCGAGATCAAGTATTTTTAAACCGTTTGCAGTAACGAGACATTTCTTTTTAAGATACTTGATAAATCTTAAGACATCTTTTTGAGGTTCTGGCTTGCCTGTTAGCAACGAAAGGCGTTTATATTCTTTTTCCCAAGTTTGATATTGAGCCATGTGTTTTTAAATTGAAATGATATTTTTCATAGGATACATTTTATATTATAATTGTTCAAGATGAGTTAGAATTGTTTATTTATAAATAAGATGAAGAAAAAAAATAAAAATTTAAGAATCATTGTTATTATGTCTATAATATTCTGTCTTGGAATATTTTGCGGTTGGTTATTTTTTTATTTAAATGATAATAGCAATAATTATGATACTAATGAGTATTTGCGTTTAGGCGGCTATCAATATATCAATCCATTGTTAGTTTGCGATATATCTGAAGAAACAAATAATAAAAACTTAGATGGATTGGAAAATCAAATTAAAGAGCTCATCGAAAAAAATCAAACAGAAGGAGTGATTGATGTTGCCTCTGTTTACTACAAAGATTTATCAACAGGAGAGCAGATAAACGTTAATCCGGATGAAAAATATTATCCTGCTAGTCTTAATAAAGTGCCCTTGATGATTGCCTATTTAAAATATGCGGAATCGAATTCAAATTTATTTAATCAAAAGATTAAAGTAGAAAATAATATTCCAGATACTAATTCTTTACAAGAGATCAAACCTAAAGAAGAAGCAAAAATTGGAGAGAGCTATTCAGTTGATGATTTACTTGGAAAAATGATAAAGTTTTCTGACAATAACGCATTTTATGCTTTAGCCAGTGGTCTTGATAAGAAATACTTTACTTCTACATATTCTGATTTTAATATTAATTATCCTGAAAATCAGGAAGATAAGCCTGATTTTATTACGACTTATGATTTTTCATATTTTTTACGAGTTTTATATAATGCAACATATCTTAAAAGAGATTTATCAGAAAAAGCTTTAAAAATTATGAGCGAAGTAGATTATGCAGATGGTTTAATTGCTGGTTTACCTTCTGATATTAAAGTATCGCATAAATTCGGGTATAAAAATGATATTGATGCTTCGGGACAAACTGTGGCCCGCGAATTACATGATTGCGGTATTATATATGATCCGAATGGTTCTTACGTTTTATGTGTTATGACTAAGAGTAAAAAGGAGATACCAGAAATTTCTAGTTTTATTAAGTCTGTTTCAGAGCTAGTTTATAAAGATATTAAAGAATAACAATGTTGTAATCAGAGAATTATGACATCTTTTTTTTGAGCTTTATTTCTGTCTAACGAACTAAGAAATTTTTTACGTAATCTTAAACTTTTTGGAGTAACCTCCAAAAGCTCGTCGTCTTCCAAAAAATCAATACATTGTTCCATGGACATGGTAACAGGAGGGGTAAGAATTGTAGCAATATCCGAGTTCGAAGAGCGGATATTGGTTAATTTTTTTTCTTTGGTCACATTTATCTCCATATCTTCATCTCTGGAATTTAATCCGATAATCATGCCAGCATATACTTCGGTGGCAGGACGAATAAAAGTTGTTCCTCTTTGCTGGGCGATATTTAAACCGTAAGTAACAGCCTTACCACCTTCAAATGCAATTAATGCGCCATTGCGGAGTTTGGGAATAGCATTTCCGACTTGAGCATATTTTAGAAACATAGAATTAGTAACTGCCGTTCCTTTGGAAATTGTTAGCAATATATTTCTAAGTCCTATCATTGCTCGTGTAGAAATTTCGAATACTATTCTTGTACTATTATCGTTATTTTCGCTTTGACTTAGCAGAATACCCCTCCTTTTATTGATTTCGCCTATCACAGAGCTGACATATTCTGGAGATACATCAACTGTCAATTCTTCTATTGGTTCGTGAAGTACTCCTCCTATCTCTTTATTGATTACTTTTGGTTTGCCAACTTGGAGTTCATACCCTTCTCGTCTTAATGTTTCAATAAAAACCGACAGATGCAGTTCTCCTCTGCCAGACAAAACAAATTCGCCGCTTAGAGCAATATCAAGTTTCATACTGATATTTGTCTCTAATTCTTTTTTTATTCGGTCAAGTATATGGCGTGCAGTTACAAACTTTCCTTCCCTTCCTGCAAAAGGAGAGGTATTAGTATATATCGAAATGCTCAAAGTTGGTTCTTCTAAGGAAATACTAGGTAAAGCTGTGCTGTCGGAAGGGTCTGAAACTGTATCTCCGATAGAAGAATTTTTGATACCTGCTAATGATACGATATCGCCAGAAGAAGCTTCTTTGACTTCAATCTTTTGAAGACCTTGAGTTATATATATCTTTTCAATTTTTGTTGTAGTGGTTGTGCCGTCATTTTTAATTAGAGATACTTGCATACCGTTTTTAGCAATACCTGAAGTAATTTTTCCAATTGCATATTTTCCCATGTAGTCATCATAATCTAATGCGGAAACCAGCATTTTGAATGGACTGTTACTGTCAGATTTGGGTGCAGGAACGTGGTTAACAATAGCATTAAATATGGGTGTTAAATCAGCGTTAGAATTAATATCGTTTGGTAAATCCTGCCAAGCTTTGCCTTCTCTGCCTATAGCGTAATAAATAGGTAATTCTAGTTGTGATTCGTCCTCTGCTAGTTCGAGAATTAAATCATAGGTTTTATTAATAGTTTTGGGAATATCTGCGTTGGGTTTGTCTATTTTGTTGATTACTATTATTACTTTAAGTCCCATTTGGAGAGCTTTTTTAAGAACAAATTTTGTTTGTGGCATAGGTCCTTCTTGCGCATCAATCAGAAGTATGGCACCATCAGCCATATTTAATGTTCTTTCTACTTCACCACCAAAATCTGCGTGGCCTGGAGTGTCAATAATATTTATTTTAATATCGTTGTAAATTATGGCAGTATTCTTGGCTAAAATAGTAATGCCTCTTTCTCGCTCCTGATCGCTTGAATCCATAATTAGTTCTTGGCTCATAGCCGTTTCATTCTCACGAAAAGTTTTTGATTGTTTAAGCAGACCATCTAATAAGGTAGTTTTTCCATGGTCGACATGTGCTATAATCGCTACGTTTCTAAGTTGCATAATAATATATATTAATTATATTTTGAATCAACAAAAGTTAGTGCTGAGCCAACTTTATTGCCTCTGCCGGTTCTACCAATACGGTGTATATAGTCATTATAAGTTTGCGGGACAGTATAATTTATTACATGAGAGACATCGTCAATATCCAATCCTCTTGCTGCCACATCTGTCGCTACTAATATATTTACATAATTGTTTTTAAAAGCAGACAATGCTTTTTGTCTTTGAGATTGGCGTTTATCGCCATGTATGGATTCTGCTTTCAATCCAATATCAGACAAATTTACAGCTAATTTTTCAACCTCACGTTTGGTTTCGCTAAAGATAAGTACTTTTTTCATTTCTGAATTTCTAAGAATATCTTGTAATTTTTCAAACTTATTTTCTAGATTATTTATTCGTACGATATCTTGCAAAATATTTTTTGAGGTATCACCAGATTTTATTTCAATAACAATTGGATCGTTAAGAAATTGTTTGATCAGAGATCGAATTTTAATTGGCATGGTAGCAGAAAAAAATAAAGATTGTCTATTGGCTGGCATTTGGTTGAGAATGGAAGTAATTTCATCAACAAAACCCATATCTAGCATGCGATCTACTTCATCTAGGACAATGTTTTGATAATTTTCAAATTTTATTATCCGTCTATCACTTAAGTCTTTGAGCCGCCCGGGAGTACCAATTACAAAATTTGGATTTCTCTTCAAATTATAAATTTGTTTACCAATAGGTGCACCACCCACACAAGCTGCTGAATAGATATTCATTCCTCTAGAAAAATCTTTTAGTTCGTTATCGATTTGTAGAGCAAGTTCTCTGGTTGGAGCGATAATAAGTATTTTTTCGTATCGATTGCTAGAAACTTTTTCGATCATTGGTAAAAGAAAAGCAGCTGTTTTACCTGTCCCTGTGTTTGCCAAACCTATTAGATCGCGTTTGTCTAATATGGGTTTAATGGATTGATCTTGTATTGGAGTTGGTATTGAATATTTTTTAAATATTAAATTGTCTTGAATTTTTTGACAAAAAGAGAAATCACTAAAAGAGTGCTTGGCACTGTAAACCTCAACACTTTTAGTATTAGTAAAAGATGTTCGATTTATAAATTTGGATACATCAATACTTTCGGAAAAATTTCTTCTATTATTCGAAAAAGATCTTCCAGTAGAGGAATTTCTACTAAATCTCTTGTTAAAATGATTCTTGTTAGTTCCAATTTTATTAGGATTTTTTTTCGGATCTTTTGATGTTAAATATTTTGATCGGCTTAAATTAGATTTAGTAGAACTTGCTGAAGCCGAAAAGCTTCTGTTAGCAGAATTAGAGGGTCTGCTTACCCTGTGCATGATATGCATTAAAATTCCATTTCCACAAACAAAAAATAAATCCCGTTTGTGAATAAATAATAAATTTCGTTTAGCCGCGTCATAAGGCGGTAATTGCTGTATAGAACATCGAAATTTATTATTTTCGGGAATCTATAGAACAATTTTATTAACGAACTTTGTTATCATACCATATTTGTAATAAATAAGCAATACTTTGCACTGGTTGAGTACATCGGTAACAACTTTTGTTTTTTTTGTAATGTATTCTCAAGATACTCATAAGGTGTTAAATAATCAAGAGTCTGCACTGGTAAAGTACAAAATCCGAATATCGAAATCCGAAACAATATCAAATGTTAAATATCAAATATAAAAGATAAAAGATAAAATAGATTGTCATTCTGAGGTGTTTTACCGAAGAATCCCATCATAGCGTTAGCGACAAGCAATGATTGAAATTTCAAATCATAAAATAGACAGTCATTCTGAGGAACCGAAGAATCTACCGAATAATTATCATGAAACAAACATAGGAAGATCCTTCCTAATGTCAGGATGACAAACTATTAGAGGGAATAAGAGACTGTAAAAATTGTCATTCTGAGGAAACGAAGAATCTACCGAATTATTTATAATAAAAATAATAGGAAGATACTTCGGTAAGGCGCCTCAAGGATGACAACTATTATAACTAATCTCTATTATCTACTGATTGCATCCCGTGTCTATTCTGTGTCCCTTTTGTATTGTTACTTCCCACTTTACAAACTTGATAAACTTTCTACTTTTTACCTTAATTCATAATTCATTATTCATAATTCTGCATTTATCATTCATCATTTACCGTCTATCCTTTTTCTTTCTGCGTCTATTCTGTGTCCCTTTTGTATTGTTACTTTCTACTTCCCCCCCTTATTGACTCTCTTACCCCTAGATATTATAATATTTACAGAAGTAACAAAATATC
>CAYMCH010000031.1:0-1889 GCA_964389035.1 uncultured Candidatus Saccharibacteria bacterium
GGTATGAATGCAGAGAGTCCTCGCTTCAATTTTATGAAGGGTGACAGAGAGCTGATTTTTGGCAAAAATATTACCCAAAATTCAGTATTCAGGGACCCAGTAAAAGCTAACATCGGCGATGTAGTAGAAGGTATGGTGTATTATCACAATGGTATCGAAAACAGTGTTGCTCAAAACACTCGTATGAAGGTAGCTTTGCCTGCCTCCATAAATAATGGAATAGCAAAAATGTCAGCTACAATTATAGCTGATAATGCTGATACTGTAACCGATACTTATGTTGATGGACAGTTAGTTGGCGAAAGTGGCTTTAGTATTACCGATTTGCCCGAAGGAGCTGAATATGAGTATATACCAGGGTCAGTAAAATGGTATCCAAACAATGGTGCCAATACCGATCCAAATATTACTCATGAATTATTGTATGGTCAAAATGGCGAAGAATTATTTAGTGCCAATGGCCTAAAAATCGGAGATATCAACGGTTGTTGGGAGTATGCCGGCTATGTGGGTTTTCGCTTGAAAATAAAACAAGTTGAAGTAAGCGAGCTTGGGATTGAAAAAACTGTGTTAAATGTAAGTAAAGGTCAAACTTCATACTCAAAAAGCGTTGACGCCAACCAGAGTGAGACAGCTAGATTTAAAATTAGTATAACTAATAGTGGCAATACAAATCTCGACAATATGGTTATTAAAGACCAATTACCATCTGATTTGCAGGTCGTGGTTGGTTCGGCCAAGCTTACAAAGGGTACTAGTACAACAACTATCAATGAAACCGAATTGCTTAGCACATCGGGTGTAGATATCGGTACAGTTATCCCAGAAGAAATTGTATTTATTACATTTGATGCCACTACTCCGAGCCAAATATCAGTTGGAAAAAGTGTTGTGAATACTGCAGAGGCAAAAAGTGGTATTTTGAGCGATAGAGATATTGCTACAGTAAATTTATTGGCTGGTATTACATCTACTAAACAGTCAAAATCAGCTGTGAACAAAACTCAAAATGTAAATGCTACAAAAGTTAATGCGAAATCAAGCGATGAAATAGAATATACTTTGCGGGTAGAGAATAATGGAAGTTTGAATGTTTCTTATCAAATCAAAGACAATATCAGTGATGTTTTAGAATATGCAGATGTAATATCTATTTCTGATGGTGGTGTCTACAATAACAGTACAAGTGAAATAGAATATCCTTCAATAGAGATATTGGCTGGTAGCAATATCACTAGAACATTTACCGTAAAAGTCAAAAATCCGCTTCCAGCCAATGCACAAAACGGATATAGTTATGATTTTGTGATGTATAACAAATTTGGTAATGAAGTGGTAGTAAATATTGAAAAGCCAGCAATTCCAGTTGAAAAGAAACCTGTTTTGTCTGTAACGAAGTATGTAAGAAATATTACTAACAACGAAACAGATTATGTAAAAGCCAATACGGCTTATGCAGGCGATATGTTGGAATATAAGATCGTATTCAAAAATACTGGCAACGCACCAGCTGATTACTTTAAGATCAAAGACTCTTTGCCAGCCAATGTGTCTTTAGATGATTCAGTCGCTGCAATTGTGTGTTTGAATGGCGAAGAGAGATCGGTAGCTGAAAACATTACTTTGGGTTATATAGCAAGCACCATAGAGGCTGGTGGCGAAGGCTATATAAGGTTTAGAGCTATTATTGCAGAAGGCTTAGTAGCTGACGAGACGTTGAAAAACGTAGCGTTTTTGGAAGACAATGGAGTGACTATTTCTGATTATGCTGAGACTGTGATTAAAGCTAGAGTTAAATTAGCAAAAGCCGAAACTCCAGTATTACCTAGAACCGGTGGAGCAAGTGCTATAATGTATGCATTTATTGGTGCTACGATTGTTACTGGTGT
>CAYMCH010000031.1:1989-6073 GCA_964389035.1 uncultured Candidatus Saccharibacteria bacterium
CAGAATACAGGATTCAGAATACAGTTAGAAGATAGTAGTAGGTAGATATAATAGTTGTCATTCTGAGGAAGCGAAGAATCTACATTATAAAATAGAAAAAGCCCTAGAGATAATATCAAAAGGGCTTTTTCTTTACTGATAATTTGGTAAGATGAATATAGTTATGACACAAATAAGAATAAGAATCGAAAAACTAAAGACTGCGCTCAAAATCGACCAAAAACGAAGTAGAATTGCCGAGCTAGAAAATGCCATGAACGAAGCTGGGTTTTGGGACAATGAGCAAAATGCCAACTTGGTAGCTAAAGAGCTGAAAAATCTAACCATGGAGGTTGATAAATTTAATGATATATATGAGCTTTCACAGTTGGTAGAAGATGAAAATGATTTATTGCTTATAGACAGTCAAGTGTCTGAGCTAGAAAAGCTTGCTTTGTTTAGCGGTAAATACGATGACCACTCTGCCGTTATCAATTTATTTGCTGGTGCGGGAGGAGATGATGCACAAGATTGGACAGAAATGTTGCTTAGAATGTATTTAAAATGGGCGGAACAAAAAAGTTTCGAAGCAAAAATTATAGAGCAGTCTAAAGGCGGCATAGCTGGGATCAAAAGCGCTACTATCGAAATAATTGGTAGCTATGTCTATGGTTTGCTAAAAGGCGAAAATGGGGTACACAGGTTGGTGCGTCAGTCGCCCTTTAATGCAAAAAGCTTGCGTCAGACATCATTTTCTTTGGTAGAGGTAATGCCACTAATACAGGATATTAGAGAGGTTGAAATTGATGGAAAAGATATAAAAATTGACACTTTTAGAGCTAGCGGTCATGGTGGTCAAGGAGTAAATACTACAGATTCAGCAGTTCGCGTTACACATTTACCCACTGGAATTATAGCTAATTGTCAGAATGAAAGAAGCCAATTGCAGAACAAAGAGGCTGCAATGCAAGTGTTACGTTCTAGATTGGCAAAAATGCTCGAAGATCAGCATAAAGAGAAAATTCAAGAGCTTAAAGGGGAGCAAAGCGAACCAGAGTGGGGGAGTCAAATCCGTTCTTATGTTTTGCACCCGTACAAAATGGTAAAAGATCATAGAACAGAATGTGAAAGTAAAGATCCAGATAGAGTTCTAGCCGGCGATATAGATGTTTTTATCGATGCAGAAATAAATTGGATAACGGCTATAAATGGTGATTAAAAATTTGGAGGAAGATGAAATATTTGCCGGAAGTTGATCTTCTGGTTCAGTATTTGCCACGAATCCATAATAAGCAAATATTGCTATTTTATGCGATTATTGTGCTGATTTTTTTATTTGCATATATCATAAACATGCTTTTATTAGGTTCCATAGGTGGCATATACCGAGTTTTTGTAGCTCCAGGGGTTATTGTACATGAAATGTCACATGCTCTAGGCTGTGTGCTAACTGGCGCAAAAATTAACTCTATGCAAGTATTTAAAAAAGATGGGGGTGAAGTCAGGCATACTCAGCCAAAAATTCCAATAATTGGGCAGATTATAATATCCATGGCACCCTTTGTTGTCGGTTTTATTTTGGTATATTTATTAGCAAAGTTTGTAGGAGTGAAGCCACTAGATACAGATATCCTAAACAGTAATATTTCAGATAATACTATAAAACAAATATGGGATGCCATAAAAGGGGTAGAATACAAATCGCTTGTAAGTTGGGTAGCATTGTATCTAATTATTTCTATCTCAGTAACTATGACGCCAAGTACTCGGGACTTATTAAATATGTGTTTATCTTTGATTATTGTTGCTGTATTGGTCTTTTTATTAATTAAATATATGGATGTAAATATAAATTTATCTGCGATTGCGAACCCGCAATTTCTGGCAATATTGGCTACAACCGCTTTAGTCTTGCTAGTAGTATTAATATTGAGTATTATGGTAGCTGTAATATCAAGTATTTTTAAAAAGTAATAAGGAGTAATAATGGTAGATTTTTCCAAAGCAAAAGAGCTTTATGATTTGCAAAAAAAGGCTAGAGCGATTCAAAAAGTATTAAAAAACACCGAAATAGAGGCAAAAAGCAATGACGGCTGGGTAACGGTAATTATGAATGGAGAACAGCATTTAGTGGATATTCAAATTTCCGAAGAAGCTTTTAATGTCGAGAATAAAAAAGCACTAGAAAGTGCCATTAAGAACACTGTGACTCAAGCTATTTCTCGAGCTCAAGCCTATGCTGCCGAGCAAATGAAAGAAGTTGCCGGAGGTTTGGGGATACCGGGACTTTAATTAGGAATTAGGTGGTAGCTTATTAGCTTGTAGGTAAAAGATTTGTATTAGGAATTGGTGGTAGCTTATTAGCTTGTAGGTAAAAGATTTGTATTAGGAATTAGGTGGTAGCTTATTAGCTTGTAGGGAGGGGGAGCGTGAGTATAAATAGTTACAAAGAGCTTATAGTTTGGCAGCGAGCTATGGAATTAGTCACAGAAGTTTATTCCACGACTGAAAATTATCCAGAAACAGAAAAGTATAATCTAATACTGCATTCAAGAAAAACTTCAATATCGATACCATCAAATATTGCAGAGGGCAGGAGAAGGGGCACAAGGAAGGATTATTGCCATTTTATCTTGATAGCCTATGGCTCTGGTGCGGAATTGGAAACTCAAATTGAAATTGCAAAGAGATTATCATTCGGAAATGATATTGATTTCAAAAAAACAGATCAATTGTTAGAAGAAGTAATGAAAATGTTAAATAAATTATTGAAGACCCTTAAAAGCTAAAGCCTAATAAGCTAATAAGCTAAAAGCTAACGCATGAAATTAATCATCGGTTTGGGAAACCCAGGCAAACAATATCAAAACACTCGCCACAATGCGGGTTTTATGGTGTTGGATAATATCGCGAAGCACTCAGGTCTGTGCCCATCTGGCGAAATACTAGATTTTTTGCTTAATAAAAAACTAAAGTCCAGAATTGCAGAAAGCTACAGAAATGCCGAAAAAGTAATTTTGGCTAAGCCAGACACCTTCATGAATTTATCGGGGATAGCTGTTAATAAAATAATGCAATTTTATAAAGCCAGTATAGAAGATTTATTAGTTATTAGTGATGATATTGATTTACCGTTGGGTGAGGCGAGAGTACGACAGATCGGAGGCAGTGCTGGGCAAAAAGGATTGCAAAATATTATTGATGAATTGGGTACCAATGAATTTTGCCGAATCCGGATTGGCATAAATCAAAGCAGTTTCGAGTCTCAAGAGATTACTAAGTTTCCAAGCCCTATTGATACTGCTGATTATGTGCTACAACCGTTTTTTGATAGAGAAATACCTGTTTTAGAAAAAATTATTGAGGTTGTAAGCGATATAGTAGTAGATAATATTGGTAGTAAGAGTGAACTTAGGACGACAACATTGAAAGTGTAAAAAAGTAGAAAGTTTATCAAGTTCATAAAGTGGAAAGTAACAATACAAAAGGGACACAGAATAGACACAGAAGGAAAGTATAAGGAAGTAACTACACAGAATACAGGATTCAGAAATATGAATTACGAAGTATGAATTATGAATTATGAATAACGAATTATGAATTACGAAGTATGAATTACGAATAACGAATTATGAATGATGAATTAAGAATTATGGTGGAAAGTTAAAAGTTTATCAAGTTCATAAAGTTGAAAAGTAACAATACAGAAGGGACACAGAATAGACGCAGAAGGGAAGCATAAGGTAGTAACTACAAGGTTATAAGCGGGTATTATAGTCATTATGAGGAACCGAAGAATCTACTATACTAAATATCATTCATGAAGTAACTGCTCACTAATGATGTCATTCCTGCGGAGGCAGGAATCTATTTAATAGATCCCCGGGTCCCTCCAAAGGCGGGCAAGCATGGCTAACGCCTGCCTGAGGATGACAATATTCATGAGCGGGAGTGAACAGGTGCTTCATGAAGAATTGAGAAAAGTATCAAAATATGATATTATCATAAATATTAATAATTAGAGTGGGAGATATTAATACAACTAATATCGTTAGTACCACAAAGGAGAAAAATGCCAAAAGAGGAAAAGAAAGAGAAAAAAGTA
>CAYMCH010000031.1:6083-11868 GCA_964389035.1 uncultured Candidatus Saccharibacteria bacterium
TTAAAAAAGAGCTCGAAGTAAAAGAAGAAAATCTGGACGAAAAAGAACTTTTACATGAGGCTGAAGAGAGAGAAAAGCAAAGAAAAGAAAAAGAAGAAAAAGAAAAAGAGGAAGCAAAAGTAGCCGCCAAAGAAGCAAAAAATAAAAAGTTGCATGAGAAAAAAACTAGCAAAGCTACTGTCAGGGTGAAACCAAGACATGGTAAAAAGCATAGAACTGCGACAGAGAAAATAGAAAAAGGCAAAGAATATAGCATAGAAGAAGGGATAAAGCTTGCCAAAGAAACAGCTTTGGCAAAATTTGATGCTACAATGGAATTACATATTAAAATATCCAAGAAGCAAGAAAATGTAAGAGGAACATATACTTTGCCAGGTGGTGCCGTCAAGCAAAAAAAAGTGCTTCAAGTTACCGATAAAAATGTTGAGGAAGTAGCAGCAAATATCAAAGCTGGAAAAATTGATTTTGATATTGTTGTAGCACATCCAAATGCAATGCCGAAACTTGCGATGGTAGCAAAAATTCTTGGTCCGAAAGGTTTAATGCCAAATCCGAAATCTGGCACGGTAGCTGAGGATGTTAAAACTGCTGCCGAGGAATTTTTGGGTGGTAGAGTAGAGTACAAAGCTGACAAATCAAATATTGTGCATATGGCTATAGCCAAAGTATCAACAGTAGATAATAACATAATGGAAAATATTCAGGCTACTCTTAGCCAATTTCCTACAAATCGTATAGAATCTGTGTATCTTACAACTTCTATGGGACCAAGCGTCAAGATTTCTATTAAATAAGTTTCTATAAATGCCGCCTTAATAATTATCATAAAAATTATTTTTGGTGGCATTTTAAATTTGACACAGATAACAATCTGTGATAAATTGTATCTGTTCCGCAGATAGTGGGGTCCCGATTTTTTGGGATTAAAGGTTAAACCCCCACCGAGGATTAGATAGGTTATATTTATAGGTTGTAGGTTGTAGGTTGTAGAATTAAAAACAAACAAAATAATTCTTATAACTTTAACCTAATAACTTTAAACTAATACCTAATACCTGATACCTAATACCTGAATTCTGTCGGCGGAAGCCGATTTTTTGTTTAATAAGCTTAATTTTTCTCGTATATAAGGAGTATAAATGCCAAAGAGTAGAGAAACCAAAGAAAAATTGGTCGCAGATTTATCGGAAGGATTGGATAAAGCAAAATCTGCAGTATTAGTAGATTATAAGGGTTTGAAAGTTAAAGAGACCGAAGAGCTTAGAAAAAATTTAAGAGAGAGGAGCGTGGATTTTAGAGTTGTAAAAAATTCTCTATTTAAAATTGTTTTAAAGGCCAAAAAAATAAAAATCGGAGACGATATATTAGATAGACCGCTTGGTTTGGCTATTGGCTATCAAGACGAGGTTGCACCTGCGAAAGCTCTAAATGACTTTTCCAAGAAACACGAGTCATTGGAAATGCTTGGTGGTATTCTAGAGAACGAATTTATTGATCATATTAAGATCAAACAGCTCGCCATACTCCCTTCCAAAGATGAGCTTAGAGCCAAACTGCTTGGCACAATATCTGCACCTATGAGCGGATTTGTGAATGTAGCAGCAGGAAATATGCGCGGTTTGATAAATGTATTGCGAGCCAAAGCGGAAATTGAATAAAGAGAACACGGGATCCAGAAGTCAGTTAATACTATAGCTAGACGATAGAAATACAATGGCTAGACAATTGTAAAACGATAAATGATAAATGCAAGATGTATGATTCAGAATACAGAATTAAGAATTACGAATTAAGCAGAATAATAAATGGTCATTCTGAGGAAGCGAAGAATCTGCACCTTATAAATCCGAAATCCGAATATCGAAATCCGAAACAATATCGAATAATAAATATCTAAATAGATTGTCATTCTGAGCCCCATCCCGCTAATGCGGGAGGAGGTGAAGAATCTCCCAATATTTATATAAAAGAAAAATAATTATGAATATCCCCGCAAGGTCACCTTTGGAAGACTTCGCCAGTCGCTTTGGGATGACAGACTAAATAGATTGTCATTCTGAGGAACCGAAGAATCTACATTGTAACTAATGAATTAAAATTAAAAATAGTAATTGTAATAAGAAAGGATAAAAATGGACGAAGAGAAAAAAGAAATTAGCGAAAAATTCAAGGATTTGGTAGCTAACTTAGACAAATTATCAGTATTAGAGCTTTCTGAGCTAGTAAAAGCTTTGGAAGATCACTGGGGTGTAAGCGCTGCCGCTCCTGTAGCCGTAGCTGCCGCTGGTGCTACTGCTCCTGCTGAGGCTGCAGAAGATAAAACATCATTCGATGTAATCTTAGCTAGCGGTGGAGACAAAAAGATCCAAGTGATCAAAGTTGTTCGCGAGATCAAACCGGAGCTTGGATTAGTTGACGCCAAGAACCTTGTTGAATCAGCTCCAAAAGAGCTTCTAAAAGGTGCTAAGAAAGAAGATGCTGAGAATGCCAAGAAGAAGCTTGAAGAAGCCGGTGCAACAGTTGAATTAAAATAGCGAAGCTATTTAATTCAGAATAATGAATTAAGAATTACGAATAATGGGGTTAGCAAGGGGGAAACGGGCTACTGTGGTGTTGCTACAGTAGCCCGTTTTTGATAATTTATGGCTTAGACATATAATTGGAAAATTAGAATTTTGAAATTTGAACTTATATCTAAAAAAGATGATGGTACACGCTTGGGTAAAGTATATACCCCTCATGGTGAGATTGCCACGCCATTTTTTATGCCGGTGGGTACCAGAGGGAGCGTAAAGGGAATTTCACCACAGGAACTTAAAGATCTTGGCGCTCAAATTGTGCTTTCAAATACTTATCATTTATATTTGCGTCCCGGTGAGCAACTAATAAAGAAGCTGGGTGGACTTCATGAATTTATGCGCTGGGATGGACCGATTTTGACGGACTCGGGAGGATACCAAGTGTTTTCATTAAATGAAAACAAATTTAAAAGTAAAAATTTAAAATTAAAAATTAAGGAAGGGAAATCTCTGGTAAAAATTACAGAGGATGGTGTGGAGTTTACTTCGCACTTGGATGGTAGTAAGCACTTTTTTACGCCAGAGAAGGTGGTTGAAATCCAGCTCGACCTAGGGGTCGACATACTAATGCCGCTTGATGTTTGCCCGAGCGGCAAAGCTAGCAAGGAGGAGATCAAAGAGGCTGTGGAGCTAACAATCAAATGGGCCGAACGGTCAAAATTACATTTTGATCGAAAGATACAAGAAACAATAACCAATAAACAAAAAATTACCAAAAATCAAATTCTAAATATTCAAAACAAACAAACAAAAACTAAAAAGCTAATACCTAAAAAGTCAGAGCCAGCCTTATTCGGCATTGTCCAGGGTGGGCTTGATGCAGATCTTCGAAAATACTGCGCAGAGGAACTAATTAAGCTAAATTTTGATGGCTATGCCGTTGGTGGGCTGGCTGTTGACCATGAAACGCGAGATATGTGGCAAACGGTAAAGCAGATGGGCGAGTTATTGCCTGTGGATAAACCAAGATACCTAATGGGCGTGGGTACGCCAGATGATATATCGCATGCTATGAATCTTGGCATGGATATGTTTGATTGTGTGTTACCAACAAGGCTAGCACGTCACGGTAGCGTTTATATTCAAACAAAAGCTAATAAGCTACAAGCTACAAGCTACAAGCTGATAAATTTATTGAACTCCAAATATCGCACTGATGGAGGTGTTATCGAAGAAGGTTGCGAATGTCCGGCTTGCAGTGGAGGGTATAGCCGAGCATATATATCACATCTTATACGAAGTAATGAGATGCTTGGTCTGCGCCTAGCTACACTACATAATTTAAAAAAGTATTTAGATTTGGTAAAAGATGCGCGTCTTGACAGATAATTTGATCTATTAGAAAATGAAACTAGAATAAAATTTAGGAGGAATATGAGTGAGCAGGGAATATCGTATTATGATGCATATACAATGCCAAACGACCCTAATGGTGATGATGGGAAAGTTCACGACCAAACTTCACAGACTTTAATTGAAAGAGGTCAGTTTCGAAACAGAGATGGAACATTCAATTCTCGGGAAAAAGCTCGACAAGAGATGGATGTAAGCCTTGGAGAAAGCGAGGAGAGTAGTACGGAAACAATTGATCAGGAGACCGGTCCCAAAACAGCCGAGCAATCAGGTACAGAGGTTTGGAACAAGATATCAAATTGGGTTAAAGGGAAAGGGCAAGATACAGCAAAGGCACTAGGCTTTGCTGGAAAATTTGGGGCGAAGTTGCTTGCTCCCAGACTGTTCGCTCAGGAAATTGCAGGTTCGGCAGTAAAAGCATACGATAATGTGTCTCAAGCCACAAGGAATGGTTTTACTGAACTTGCAAAAAGATATAATGAAGTATCTGATAGATATGATAAGAAAATGGAAGAAGGATTAAAAAAAGTATTCGGGGCATTTGATAGCGTGGCTGATTGGGTAGGTGATGGAATAACTGAGGCTTGGAGTCGGGTAGAAGATTGGGACAGCCAAAGAAAGCTTGCTCTTGCTAGAGAAGCAAGAGATAATTTGAACGATCAACTGGCAGAAGTAAATACTAGGATTGAGGAGCTGCAAAAAAAGCTGGGTCATAAAGCCGAAGGCGATAGCGGGATTCCAATGGCAGCATAATTAAAAATAATGGAGGGTGATGTGTCAGAAAAAGATGAACTAGAAGCGCTGAATAAACAGAAGGGAGAATTGTTACAACAGATTGGAGTGTTAGACCAAGCAATAAAGCAATTTGAAGATGATGTAGTAGGTGCGCCTGAGGGAATCGAGCTAGATAAAATTATTGGTGAATTGGGAGAACTAGATAATAAAGCGCAAGAAGAAGAAAACCAAGGTAATATTCAGCAGGTTCAGCAAGCCATTGAAGAGATGCCTGATTCTTAAAGCTTGGGATAGCAATATAAAGATAAAAAAAATAGAATGCATAGCATTCTATTTTTGTCACAGCCAAGAAATCATAAAGGTAATATAAACAATAAAAAGTGCAAGAAAATAACAATAATATATACTAATATGTGATTTTATGCTTCAAGTCTTGACAAAACAA
Source organism: uncultured Candidatus Saccharibacteria bacterium (assembly GCA_964389035.1). Taxonomy (GTDB): domain Bacteria; phylum Patescibacteriota; class UBA1384; order XYA2-FULL-43-10; family XYA2-FULL-43-10; genus CAYMCH01. The sequence goes on from CAYMCH010000031.1 coordinate 11,196, forward strand.
AAATAATATGATAGAATTACTTGTTCTGAGGGTGAGAGAGGTACGGCAGATACTGGGACCTGAGGGAAGTACGGCCGAGTAGGCCCGAATAATAAATAACGAATTATAGATGATGGCTGGGGGCATCGGAAATCATCAGATAATAGAGTAACAATATAAGTGCGGTAGTGTGCCACACGGCAATTCTCGTCGTAACCTTAGGGTTAGGTGAGACGCAGGTCCCCCCTCCGCCTGCGTGCCGTGTGGCACAGTGCCGCACTTTTTCATAAGCTGAAGGCTTATGAAAAAAACAGAAGGACAAATAAACCAAAGAACAGAAAAACGGAGAATTAAGAATAACGGATTATGAATTAAGAATTTAAAAGTCATTCTGGCCCGCCGAATCGGCGGGGAAGAATCTTCCAAATAGTTTTGAAAATAATATGAAGATCCTTCGCCAGTCGCTCAGGATGACATCTATTCTGAACACCTAACAACTGAAACCTTTAACCTCCAATCCAGCAAAGTATTTTCCTCAGTTCCTCGGAACGGCAGTCTATTTAAAGAATTGTGATCAAAGCTGAGAAAAAATATTTCTTGCCTTGCTCATAAGAGTAGTACCTTAACAAATAAATACGCCGTAAAAGAGTGCTTAGAAGAGTGCTTTAAAACGCCGGTTTGAGATCCTCCTAGC
>CAYMCH010000032.1:0-11697 GCA_964389035.1 uncultured Candidatus Saccharibacteria bacterium
TAAATAACAACTACCCGCTTAGAGAATCTTTACACACTAAAAGTTGACAGTACCTGCTTGTGAACTTTTGAAATTTTCAGCAAAAACCAATCATTCTTTATTGCCAGATATGATGTTTACTATAAATGCCAAGAATAAAAATAAATATACCGATAATTCTATTGTAACTAAACAAGGAAAAATTGTTGATATTGAAGCTTCTCATACATTGACTCAAGATCATAAATCAGGAGAGACGCTAGCTTTGGCTATCATCCGTGATGAGACTTACGAAAAAGCAATGGTAGAGCGCGATAAAGAATTTATTACAGTCACCTCTCATCAGCTAAATACTCCTCTGTCAATTATTAAAGGATACACCTCCCTATTAATAAATGGCAAAGGCGGTGAACTTAATACAAAACAACAAAAATTTGCCGAAGAAATTCTCAACTCGACAGAAAGAATGATTAAACTTACCAACAGTATTTTATCAATTTCCAGAATTGAACAAGATAAAATTAAATTATGTTTAGATGAAATAAATATTCAAGACATTATTTATCAAGTCCTTGACCCTCTGCAAAATAAAGCCGAAAACAAAAATCTAAAAATTATTGTTAAACCCATAGACCATAATTTAATCATTGTGGGTGATCAAGAAAAACTCAGGCAAGCATTATCAAACTTTATTGAAAACGCCATAAAATACACCGAAAAAGGTAGAATAACTATATCAGCTTTGGAACACAAAAATAATGTAGAGATAATAATCGCCGACACAGGCATAGGCATACCTCAGCAAGAAATTGAAAAAATTGGCAAGAGATTTTACCGCTCCCAAAATGCGTTAAACACTGATAAAAAAGGTACAGGCTTGGGAGTGTATATCGCTAAAACTATTATAGAAAAACATCACGGTCGACTCGAAATTCAAAGTCGTGAGAATGAATACACAAAAATTATTATTACTTTGCCCAAAAATCAAAATAATTAAACGGAGTTATGTATGGCAAAAATATTAATTATAGATGATGAAGAACCGATATTAAATATGTATGGAGAAGCACTAGGCGGACATGAAGTAATGTACGCCATCAACGGCGAAGAAGGATTAAAACAAGCTCGCCAGAATGAGCCGGATATTATATTACTTGATATTGTCATGCCTAAGTTCAATGGACTAGACGTCCTGGATATGCTCAAAAATAGCGAAGACACCAATGCTATCCCTGTTATCATGCTTTCCAATTTGCCTAAAGAAGTTTCTGCTGACAAAGCTCGCGAACTAGGAGCTGTAGGATATTTTGTCAAAGCTGAATTTGAGCCAGACAAAATAGCTAAAGCTATAAATAATCTTCTCCGCGAAGGCGAATTAAATCCGATTTATTAATCAAGTCGCTTCCTACAAAATATTGTCACACACAAGTTTTTGTGATATTATTTTTGAGTCTGGCGCCATCGTATAGAGGCTAGTACGCCGCCCTCTCACGGCGGTAACAGGGGTTCGATTCCCCTTGGCGCTACCAAAATATCCTTCCAAATCATCGGAGGGATATTTTGGTAAGTGCTTAATGGTAAATCCAATCGCGATTAGTTAACTATTATCTAAAATAATTATTTCTAACCTTTAGTTATGAAATACGTCGCTTATTTGTCATCCCCAAAATGAATACGAAGCAAACTCTGAACTTCTGCCAGCATATGTGGTGAAATTCTCCTTGTTTGTCTCCCCTGCGTCTATTCTGTGTTTTTACTTTCGAACTGAATTTTGTGTTCTGGTTTCTTAATTCTCTTGAATATTGGATATTCTATATGTTATCTGTTACTTAATTGATATCTGAAATTTGATCTTTGATAATTGATGTTCTATATCTGAAAATTATAAATTATAAATGAACTACTCGCTACGTACCACTTACTACTATCTTTTCTAAACCTACCAGCTTTTTTACTCTCCTATCATCTCCGCAATTGCCATACCAAATTTAGAAGCTGCATCTGGTCCATTAGCTGTTACAATCTTCCCATCTATAGTCACCTGCTCTCCTGTATATATGGCGCCAGAAGACATCAAAACGTCCTTGGCACCTTCCCATGCTGTAGCTTTTTTGCCACTCAACACACCGGCATTAGCCAATATAGCAGGAGCCCAGCAAATCGCCGCTACCACTTTGTTATTATTATGAAATGTTTTAGCAAGCGAATGCACCGATTCGTCATGCAAATAATCCTCTACTCCAAGACCACCGATAAATATTATAGCACTAAACTGCACCATATCTATTTCGTCGAATGTATAATCAACTGAGACTAATGTCCCACCGATTCCTTTACAATCTTCGTTGGATAGTGCTGCGATTTTTGTTTCTATTCCCGCGTCTTTTAATGCCGACAATGTATCCAGATACTCCTCATCTCTAAATTCATAATTAGCCAACACCATTAGAACAATATTGTCGCTTCCCATGTAAACTCCAAAATTAGTTGTCTTTGTTAAATTATATCATTTTGCTAGAATGATAATAATATGTTTATTCAACTATTCTTCAATAGCTTAATTGCTGGGGCTATATATTCACTTGCAACGGCAGGTTTTTCAATTATTTACTCCACTTGTAAATTTGTTCATTTTGCACATGGTGCAATTTTGATTTTTTCGGGGTATTTTTTGTATTTCTTTTTTTCCATGCTTGGATTAAACTTTTGGTTTTCTGTTGTCTTAGTAATTTTATTATCAGCTGTGCTTGGCTATTTATCCAATCTGATTTTATATAAACCACTACGAAAAAAGAAAGCTAGCCCCTCTATTTTACTTATATCTAGTATAGGACTTATGACTCTATTCGAAGCCAGTATATTGTTACTGTTCGGTGCAGATGTAAAAACAATTAATTTTTTTACAACCAGACAAGGCATTAATTTTTTTGGAGGAATAGTCACCCCTCTTCAACTGATTATAATTTTTCTTTCCATTTTTATTTTTATTGTTTTGTTTTGGTTAATTAAAAAAACAAAAATCGGTAAGGCTATTCGAGCTGTTTCAGACAATAAAACTACTGCTGAAATAGTTGGCATCTCGGCAGAAAAGATATATGGGATATCTTTTTCTATCGGCTCGCTGCTTGCCGGAATTGGAGGAATTTTAATAGCACTTGAACATAATCTTGAGCCGAATATGGGTACCGGTCTAATGATTAAAGCTTTCGCTGCTGCCATAATCGGCGGAATCGGCAGTATCCCCGGAGCCATAATTGGCGCCTTTCTACTGGGCTTTGCGGAAAACTTTGGTATTTGGTTCCTCCCATCTGGCTACAAAGACGCTATAGCATTTGTAATACTGTTGATATTTTTGCTTTTTCGACCTCAGGGGATAATTGCTATTAGAAAAGGAGTAGTAAAAACATGAGTGCGTATTTCATTCACTTGATGATTTTGGTAGGTATTTATGGAATATTAGCCTTGTCTCTTCAATTCGTAATGGGGTTTGGAGGTCTTTTAAATTTGGGGCATATTGCATTTTTTGCCATCGGTGCCTACGCCTCAGCTCTACTAAATATGGCCGGTTACCCATATTTGTTATGCTTGCTAGTAGCAATATTGTTGCCCACAGTCTTAGCATTTATCATCTCTAAAGCGACCGACAAACTTAAGGGGGATTATTTAGCTCTCGCCACTCTTGGATTTTCTTTTGTAGTATTTTCCTTAGCCAACAACTGGACTAGCCTGACAAGGGGCCCCTTAGGTATACCAGGCATACCCAAGCCGATGATATTTTCTTATCATATTGACACCAATACAAAATATTTAATTATGGTAGTAATATTTGTTATTGTTGCTTATGTTGTTATCAAAATTATCTCATTATCCCCTTTTGGTAAAACATTAGAAGCGATAAGAGACAACGAAACCGAGGCAAAAACTCTTGGAAAAAATACCGCCGCTATCAAAGATATCGCTATCATAATCTCGGCAATGTTTGCCGGTCTTGCCGGAAGTCTATATGCTCACTATATTACCTACATCGATCCAGCTAGTTTCTCTTTTTCCGACTTAATGCCAATTTTAGTCATAGTAATTTTAGGAGGCTTGGCTTCTTTAGAAGGAACATTATTTGCCACTTTAATAATTGTTCTCATGCCTGAAGTAGTGCGATTCGTCGGATTACCTTCATCTATGCTCGGACCGGCACGGCTTGCAATTTACTCTTTGCTATTATTATTTATTTTGTTATTCTTACCCAAAGGTTTTGATGGAAAGATTGAGTTTGAATAATACCCTTAGTATAAAAAAAGTAACCAAATCTTTTGGCGGCATTAAAGCAGTCGATAACTGCTCTTTTGATATTGAAAAGGGCAAAATCACCGCCTTAGTGGGACCTAACGGTAGTGGGAAATCAACAATATTTAATCTCATCACCGGCAACGTTTTACCTGATTCTGGTAGCATTTATTTAGATAATAAAAATATTAATCAACAAAGTATCGCAAAACGCGCCATTATGGGCATATCTAGGCTTTATCAACAATCGCAAATGTTTGACAATATGTCAGTAGCAAACAATCTGTTGTTGGCGATCGATAAAAACCCTTATTGCTTTATCCCATGGACGATAAATACAACAAAACAGATTGAGTCACTTGCCGCCAGGCTAGCAGAATTCGGCTTAAAAGAAATTGTTAATAAAAAGTGCCACGATTTAAGCTTCGGTCAAAAAAGAATTGTAGAGATTATAAGAACTCACATTTTTGAACACAAGATCATGTTACTAGACGAACCAATCGCCGGCATCGCACCACATCTAAAAATTAAAATCGCCGATTTTTTAAAAAAACTCTCCGTCGAGGGAGAAACAATTTTATTAATTGAGCATGATATTAGTTTTATTAAAAACTTAGCTGACACAGTGATTTTTATGGATGCGGGAAAAATAATTGCACGGGGAAATCCTCATCACGTTTTTACTCAAGAAGAAGTTATTAAGACATACTTGGGTTAGCTTGATACACTCCACATAAGTTTAAACCAAATTCTAAAAGCATCGGCGATATTTTTGTTTACAATTACTGTTACAATACTTTCGTCGATCATAGCTTCTCTCCCTTTAGTCAAAATAACTACATAGTCCCCAAATATATCAACGGATGCAGGCGTTGAATATTTTTGTGGCAAAATTCTGTACCTTGAATTTTGTATTCCCTTTATTTTGCGACCATAACTAAAGACTTCAAAATCGTATAAAAAACTAAATTTAATCCTTTTCTTTTTTGCCTCGATCTTAAAATTATCTAAAAAACGTTTTAGTTGCGGATCACCCCAAAGCCCCCCACCACCGATTGTATATACATCCTTACCCACTTTTATAATTTCACGCATATAGTTTTTCCAACCCTCAACGCCCTTGTATATATAGACTTCATCACTATGCGGTTTTTGATGATATTTATGCACCAAATCAGGCATAATACTATTTAACACGGATATTTTTTCTGCTAGCATTTCTTTTAACTTCCCTGGGTCTACTGCCTTATAATGATTTTCGTCTCCAGCTAAAATCTCCATTACCAAGCCTTTTTCAAGTAGCCTATTCATGCAGTCGTAGACATTGCGACGATGAATAAGGGCTTTTTTTGATATATTACTTACCGAAAGTTCACCATATTCAACTAAGGTCTCATAGATTTGAGCTTCATTCTTCGACAAGCCTAATTGTACTAAAGATTCTGTATTCATAATATGAACTTTTTACGCACTATACAGTTCTATACTTACTTTTTTGACCTTTTACATCTGTGGTAGTATTTGCCACTCGCTCAATATATATTATACTACCCCGATGGTATCCTGTCAAGGTTTGCCAGAACTTATTAACCAAAGGAGTAAAATGAGTACAAAGACAAATGTGTCTTCAAGGGGTTGGCTAGTACCAACCGTAATTGCTTTAGTATTAATACTGCTAATTGCCGGAGCCTCGTTCTGGTCGAGAACAAAAAGTCTTAAATCACAAACCGTGAAAATCGGTATTGTGACAGACTTATCCGGACCTGCAGCTTACTGGGGTGAATCAAGCCGAGTAGGAGCAGAGCTAGCAGAACAAGAGTTAGAAGAAGAGGGTTATAAAGTTGACTTAATCTTCGAAGATTATCAGCTCGAAGCCCCCAAGGCTCTAAGCAGTGCACAGAAATTGGTAAATGTGGATAATGTAGATGCCGTTTACACAGAATTCAATCCGGCAGCCATTAGCATCGGTTCATTTATTAAAGACAAAAACAAAATCTTTATCTATGATGCTGCTTTAACTTCCCCTCTTGAGGATAATAGTAATGCCTTTAAAACTTATCTAGACTTTCAGGCCGGAAACAGATTAGTAGCCGAGAAGTTCAAGAGCCAAGGTATAGAAAAGATAGGTGTACTTAAGATGAATTTAGAGCCTGGTGAATTAGGTCTTGCGGGTGTAAAAGAGATTTATGGCAATAATGCCATTGTAGAAGCATACGATCTCGGTGCTACCGATCTTAAGACTCAAGTACTTAAGCTTAAAAGTTCTGGGGTAGGAGCCATAATAAATGTTGCTGCCTTCGAAGGTGATACCTTAAACACACTGAAAGCCATGAAAGAACTTAATTACAAAGTTCCATTCGGCACAGTTGATGATACTATCACCCAAAATGTGCTAGATACTTACAGCTCTGAGCTCAAAGGTGCCTATACCTTCGGCTTCCCCGAAGTAGATAAAAACTTTTCACAGAAATTAGCCTCTAAATCAAGTAAAAAGCTAAGTACTGAGTATGGTGCAGCTATTACTTATACTCATATAAAACAGATAGTAAAATCTTTAGTAGCTAATAAGATGGATGTTGCTAAAGCTAGCCAAGATATCGCTAAGTCTAAAGCAGACTCTACCATAGGTTTCGAGAAATTCGATAACCGCATCGCCGACCTTAAGATGACTTTGAAGCAATACTAAAATAGAAATATTACTGCAAAAGCCACCTCAAAAAGGTGGCTTTTGCTTATTTGTTTAGTATAATTAACTTATGCTAAAAATTATTTCATTAAAAAGCGGATATGGTGGCGCCGAAGTGTTAAAAGGCGTCACATTCGAAGTCAAACCATCATCCATTACCACCATTATCGGACAAAACGGTTGCGGTAAATCTACAATATTGAAAAGTATTTTTGGTCTTACAGACATTTATAGCGGGAAAATCATTTATAATAATGTAAATATTAGAGCTTTGCCTACATATGAGCTGATAAAACACGGCATCAGCTATGTACCTCAAGGCAGAGGCGTTTTCTCTGATATGACAGTTGAAGAAAATCTGGAGATGGGTGCATACGTTTTTACCAATAGAACCTTAATTAAAAAAAATATCTTAAAAATTTATGAACAGTTCCCTGCTCTAAAAGAAAAAAGAAACAAAAATGCTTCTACATTGTCTGGTGGTCAACAGCAAATTCTTTCTATCGCCAGAGCCTTAATGCAAAAACCAAAAATACTATTGTTAGATGAACCCTCTTTGGGCCTGTCTCCCAAAATTACCTTAGAGATATTTGATATCATATTTAAGATACACAACCATGGTGTTAGTATTTTATTAGTTGAGCAGAACATCAAACCGGCCATTGCAATAGCTGATCAAATATTATTTCTGGATCAAGGAATCATTGCTTTTATGGGAGACAGAAAACAATTCACTTCTCAGAAACTAAATCAGCTTTATTTGGGAGTAGAATAATGTTTTATGCTATTCAAACAATCGGGCTACTCGCCTTAGGTCTATTTGCCCTTTCTTTTCAAATTAAAGACCGCAAACAAATCCTTTACTACCAAGCTTCCTCATTCGTTGTTTTTGCGTTCCATTATTTACTACTTGGTGGGTACACAGGCATGGCTCTGTCTTTGCTTAATGCCATAAGGGCGCTTGTTTTCTCGCATCCAAAAGCTAGGAACCAATGGATATTTTGGATTTTCGTTTCTTTGACAATATTGTTTGGAATTGTTACGTGGGAAGGTTGGCACAGCCTGTTGGTGGTCGCCGGAGTGCTATTTTCGACTATTGCCCATTGGCAAAAAGATAGCCAAAAATTACGTTTATTTTACCCGCCCAGTAATATATCGTGGATAGTTTACGATATTTTTGTCAAATCCTACAGTGGATTTTTATCAGAATCCATAGCACTGGCATCTATAATAATTGGGCTATTTAGATACAAGAACAACTCTGATACCAGTAAATCTTAATGTGAACCATATGGTATAATATTATAAGTAATTAATTGGAGTAGTATTATGATTATTATCGAAGCAGATAGTAATATTAAACCCCTTCTCGAAAGCCTGTTACAACAAAAAGGTATTGATAGTGATGAAGATATTCATTTAATCCACCTTGAAAATGCAGATTATGGTTCAGGAAGAAACATTTCCCATCCTAATGCTTTGAAAAGAGTACTAGAACTGGCAGAAACCGGTGCAAATGTTGTGATGATCTCCGTAGCTAGCGACGCCCATATGTCAAATAATAGATTATGGCAAGCCGCTATGGGCTACCCGAATGTAGCATTTTGTGATTCAATACAGCTTACATCCATGTTACAGGAAAAAATTAATGAGGTCATTAACCGATTACGGCCACGCGATGACTTAGCAATCGAATTAGCTAATCACGAAAATCCACAAGACCAAATTAGGATTTTACAGCATGACGCCTCACATGCAGAACGCGACCCTAACTCAGAAGTAGCCCAACGCTTTATTGCTCGAGCTTCTAATGTGTTCGGCAACTTACCCCTACTAGAGCTATTAGAGAAAACAAAAGCCGCCAAGCCAACCGACCTTAAACCAACATTTAAAGGTCGTGAACTTTCCGGTACTTTCTGTGATGTTCAAGGCACGCTAATTCAAAGTGGAAATATAAATGAACAACTTCTTTTAGAACTTCAACAAAGATCCTCTACGGAGCCAGTCACTGTCTGGACCGATGGCGACGTTGAAGAAGCTACCATGTTGCTAAGAAGTGCCGGTGTTCTATGGAAGATTCTACCTAAATCGGTTTTTTCAGGGGCATTGGTCGCAACAGCTTACGATGATCTCCCAGAAGATGAGTTTAATAATAGATACAATATAACCGCTCATGAATTTCATCAAGTTTCCCCGCCGCAAGAAGATTTACGAGATGAAATCCCCGGAGCACTACCCAAAGCATAAACGCCAAATAAATTTTCAAATATAATTAATTTAGAAGATTATATGGTTATGGATGGCAACGTAGGCCCAACCGACCCGAGAGAGACAGACTCGCAACCAAAATATGAGCCTATGAACAATGCTAATATGAATTTTTTGGCGGTTACGCGAGAGATGTACGATATTCAAGAAAATGACCCTCGTTTTGCGGAAAAAGGAGAAATTAATATTGATCTTCCGGGCATGCCAGGCTTCATCGTAAAAAAAGATGGTTTATTCTCCCGAGCATGTACCTGTTGCCATAGCTTGGCCAAAGTGGATATTGGAAAGAGCAAAAGATAAAGCCTTCCTTGACATGGGAACCAGTACTGGCGTGGCGGCAGTGTATGTGGCTATGCATGGCAGACATAAAAGAGTCGTAGTGGCAGATATCTCTCCAATGGCTGTAGAGAATTGTCGTAAAAACGCAGAACAATACGAGCTTAAAGAACCGCATTTTGCCACTTATCAATCCGACGTTTTTGACGAAATTCCAGAGCAAGAAAATTTTGATCTTATGTTTTGGAATTTTCCATGGAATGCTCCAAACAAAGAGATCGAAGAAATTCTTGAAGAAACTGGAGAAGAAGTGCGACCGGAAAAAGTCATGCAACTCAAAGCAGGACTCGACACCCAATACAAAGCTCTTAGCCGATTTATGGAGCAAAGTAAAGACAGGCTTAATCCGGACGGAGAAATTTTGCTTGGCGCTGGCGCTCCTTCTAGACACGATATAATTTATGGCGAGGCTGAGAGGCTAGATTATAATATTGAAGTAACAGCAGAACAGGAAATGGATGTTCCGATTGTCGATATGCCAAAACTAAAAATTATTCTATATCGTCTTACACTCAAGACAGAATAATTGACTTCTTAAATAAATTTCAATTCTGTCGATCATTATTCTTTCAACTGTTCCCAGATTCGATAAAAGTTAAAGCGCTCCAATGTCGCATAATCGGCTGATTTAATTACGATCATATTTGTTGCGCCCTCGCGCATGGTCAGAATACATACTTCGTCTTGCCATATCCATTTATCGACATTAGACGACCACGCATCAGCTGCAAAACGATATTTTATGAATCCCTTAGGATTAATTTCGCTTATTAGCCGACGCGAATCGGCATTATCTCGACAAATTACTAAGTTTTTCATCCTTTTCATCTCTTTTACATGCAAAAAGCACTCAATGTATCTTTTATCCATCTCATACCAGTTTTTACCAGCGACTGACCAGACTAGGAATTCCTCTCCGCGCTTGGCTTCATTCATAAAATGATCGTACCACTCACGCATAGCGATGGGATTCTCGTACACGGTAATCAATGGCACCGCGCTATTCCCTGCCTGCCTACTTTTTAATTCTGGTATCAGTTCATCAATTTGACCCGATATCTGCTCTGTTCTACTGCGCAGAACCTCGGGTGAGATGGCCTCTATTTGGCGTTTTATGCCCTTGTGCACCTCTTTTAGTAGTCCTTGCTCTATCATACCGGGCACCAGATTATAGACCATCTGGCGAGTAATACCGGCATTCTGCCCGATCTCAATTATTGATGCCGGCCCCAAATTCAAATTAGCCAAGTATATCTTAGCTTCGCTCTCCGTAAGCCCAATTTTTTCTAAAATTTTAATATGTTCGTTCATAATCGTTGGCGGTTAGCAAATAGCAGATAGCGGATAACAGTTTGCCGTTGGCCGATTGCCGAATTAATTGCGCAATTTGCGCTTTAAGCCTGCTATTATGGCTAACACTTTATTAATTTGTTCGTTAAACAATTGATAATCTGCATTTTCGATGTATTTTCTCTCATAGGCTATAGCTAGTAATGTTTCCAGTTCGTATCCAGAACCCACGGCAATCTCTAAAAATCTAACAAAATCTTTATTTGATGATCTAGAGCAGCCTTCGGCGATATTAGCTGCAATAGATACTGCCGCCCTTGTTGATTGTGAAAACAAGCCAAACCGCTCGTAATCAGGATATTTATCACACATTCTATATACAAGCACAGCCAAATTTTTTGCTTCTTTCCACGCATCTAGTTGTTGATACTTATAACTCATTATCACCTCCAATTTATTCAGCCAACCTCCCCCCTTCTCCTCGGCTAGCCGCTGACGGCTAACGGCCGACCTTTTCTGTATATTTCTATTTTACACTTATACCCCTCTTTTGTCAATATATAGTTCTACCTAGCCTCATATCGCTTATTTTCTGGTCTCCATTCTGTATTCCTCACATTGACATATATGTATTTATGTGTTAAAATTTCCAGTTATGTTGGATCAGAATTTCCTTCCTGTTTCCAACTAATAACTTATTAAACAAAGGAGTAAAATGAGTACAAAGACAAATGTGTCTTCAAGGAGTTGGCTAGTCCCAACCGTAATTGCTTTAGTATTAATACTGCTGATTGCCGGAGCTTCGTTCTGGTCGAGAACAAAAAGTCTTAAATCACAAACCGTGAAAATCGGTATTG
>CAYMCH010000033.1:0-11258 GCA_964389035.1 uncultured Candidatus Saccharibacteria bacterium
TTACGATTGTTCGCGAGCTGATACCCTGTGGTCTCTGCCACAGGGTGATTCATTTAAGATTTTATTTGTGTAGTATCAAATAAATAACCTCTGCTATTGACTGTTTTGATAATATTTTTTCCTTTTTCCTGAAAAATTTTCTTTCGAATATTTCTAATGTGAACTTCTATAGTATTCGAGAAAGGATCTGCGTTCATATCCCAGATATGTTCTAGTATTACACCTCTTGACAATACTTGATCTTTGTTTTTACAAAGTAATTCGAATAGTAAATATTCTTTTTTGGTTAATGGAATAATAGTATCTTCGAATATGACTTCATTTTTTATAGTATTCACTGTTAACTTGCCAATCTTAATGATCTGTTTTTCTACTTCCAGAGATCGTTTAGATAAAGCATTAATTCTGGCTAATAATTCTTGATATGAAAATGGTTTGGTGAGATAGTCGTCTGCGCCGGCAGAAAACAGTTCTAATTTTGTAGGAAGTTCTGAAACAACAGACAAAATTATAATGGGAGTTTGGATATTGTCGCTTCGAATTTCTTTGCATACTGTTAAGCCGTCTTTTTCGGGCAGATTCAAATCGAGAATTATCACATTGTATGTATTTGTTCGAGCAAGATATGATCCATCTTTGCCGTTGTCACTAGAATCAAAAGTAATGTTGTCTGACTTAAAAGCAATCTTTAGAAAATTAATTATCTCTTTATTGTCATCTACTGCTAAAATTTTCAATTCTACTCCTGATAGTTTGTGTTAATCTACTACATCATAAAATAAAAATCATGAAATGTTAAGTCTTGTATAAAATAATTATAAATATATTAGACCGTATAGTCAGTAGATTTTACTAATGTTTTATGACTATTAAATATATTAATTATTTATTGGCTATTATTGTAATGAACTTTATATTTTGCAAAATGAATTTTATCTTTGCTTTATAAATAAGGTATTGTCTTGGTGGACATAGCGACATTTATATCATACTATAGTAATAGATTTATGATAAAGGAGGGTTATGGCAGATAATTTTGATGAATTTATATCAGACAAAAAATCTCCGGAAGAATTTGATCAAGACAATCAAGAATATTCATACGATGTGATCGGAGATGGTGAGAAATCAAGCTACAATCCAGATAGTACGCCAGCGTTTTTGAATGATAAAAATATTGATAACAATAACTTAAAAGATAGTTTGGAGAGTAACGACATTATCGGACCTACCATTGATAAACCAGATGATAATGAACCTTTTAAGGTTTCAACAAATTTTGACAATCAAAATAATAATCAACAAGGTAGCGATTTAATTTTTGATAATAATAGTGAAGAACAAGACGCTTCACAAAATCATTTAGATCTTGTTTCTCAAAAATCTGATATCAGTCAAAATAATACTTTTCGTAAAAAAAGCAAGTTGTTCTATGCAATAATTGGGGTTATGCTATTGATTTTTGTATCAGCTGGTACAATTTTTGCAACTGAAATGGGTATTAAAACAGGTTTCGACAAAGTCTATAATCTTGTAGGTTTGGAAAAGCTTTGGGGGGGATTACCAAGCGATGGAAAAATTGCATTGATTGAAGCAATAGTTAATATGTCGAAAGTGAAAAGTAGTCATTTCGAAAGTAACATGGCGGTTGAAGCCTCTTTTGATTCGCAAGGAATATCTTCGTTACAAACTTTTTTGAATAGTAAGGCGAAATTTGCTTTAGAATCTTCAAACGAAGGTCGTGTGTTGGGCACAGACACTGAGATAGATTCAAACAATAACGCGATTATTCGTTTAAATATTAAAGCTAGTGGCGATTATCAAAAAGATAAAATGCAAGCAAAAATTACCGTTGGCACACCTTTATTGAATGACGGTTTATCATACTATAATTTAAAAACATTGGACAAAGATACTCTTGAGTTATATATAAGGCAGATTGGTGACAAATTATATTTAAAAATTCCCTTAATCTCTAAAGATAACAACGCTACGGAAGCAAAATGGCTTGAATTCAAGAGAAGTGATGCAGATTCATACATAAAAATGTACGCTGATACCAGTAATAGTGAAAAACAAAATTCACTGTTAGATTATTATGCACTTATTAGTTCAAGCCAAAAGATTGGTACTGAAGAAATAAATGGTCATCAGACAGCAAAGTATAAATCTAAGATAGACGCAGATAAATTAGTTGCGTTGTTAATTGGTAACAATCAAGCGGACAGTGAGATTTTAAAATATAAACCGGAAATAATACTATATTACTGGATAGGAAAAGACGATTATTATATTCATAAATTTGCAGTATCTATAAACAGTAACGAGCAGGGTGCAAAGATTAAAACTAATTTTGAAACGACATTATCAAAATTTGATAAAACATTTAATGTTCAAGTACCAGAGACAAAAGATATCGAAAAAGGAGGGGTGTCAACACTTTTCGGAGATTAGATAGTTAATCAGATAAAAAATTATTGATACTACAAACATAAATTTTCAAATGCGGTATTTATCTCTGTTTGTATGGTATTTGAAAATTACTAAACTAATTATTGATTGACAGCTATAAGCCAAAAATATATGATATATAAATACTTTATTTATGTATAGATTTTTATAATCAAAAAAACAAAAAAGGAAAAAGCTACCTATGATAAAATTATTTAAATACTTAAAGCCATATCTGTGGTTTATTTTTATTCTGTTGTTATTGACTTATATTCAAGTTCAGACAAATCTGAAGTTACCCGATTATACGGCAAAAATTGTCAACGAAGGAATAGTAAACAGTGATAATAGTGTAATTTTTCATTCTGGCATGTGGATGCTCATTGTATCGTTGATCGGTGCAGCAGCCACTATTGTAATTAACTTTTGTGCGTCAAAGATAGCCACTGGTTTTTCAAAAGACATTAGAAACTTTGTTTTCTCTCGAGTTGAGAGCTTTTCCTTAAACGAATTTAATAAATTTTCCACTGCTTCATTGATAACTCGTTCAACCAATGATATCCAGCAGATTCAGATGGTATATATTATGATTTTTAGGATGGTCTTGGCCGCGCCATTTATGGCTTATGGTTCGGTAGTAAAAGCTTACCGCATGGCGCCGTCAATGAGCTGGGTGATTGTTCTGGCGATAGTTATTATGATGTCAATAATATTAGTGTTATTTTCTGTTGCTTTACCGAAATTTAAATTATTACAAAATTTGGTAGATAAATTAAATTTAGTTACTCGTGAAAACTTAACTGGTCTTAGAGTGATCAGGGCTTTTAATAATGAAAAATTGGAAGAAGAAAAATTTGATAAAGTCAACCGAGATTTAACTGATACTGGTTTATTTGTTAATCGCTTAATGTCTGTAATGCATCCTGTAGTAATGTTAATATTTAATCTTACTACTATTGCAATAGTATGGTTCGGTGCCAAACTAATAGGTAGCGGCGATATGCAAATTGGAAATATGATGGCTTTTATGCAATATGCGATTCAAACAATAATGGCGTTCTTAATGGTGTCGATAATTTTTATTATGATTCCGCGAGCATCAGTATCAGCCAAGAGAGTTATAGAAGTGCTCGACACCGAACCTTCGGTAAAAGATCCAAAAGAGACTATCGTTATAGATAAAGACGCTAAAGGATTTTTAGAGTTCAAAGACGTAACTTTTTCTTACCCTGGGGCAGAACAGCCGGTATTGACTGATATTTCATTTACCGCAAAGCCGGGGCAAACAACTGCATTTATAGGTTCGACAGGCAGCGGGAAATCAACGCTGATTAATCTGATACCGCGATTTTACGACGTAACGACCGGCCAAATTACTATTGATGGGACAGACGTGAGAAAATTCAAGCTGGGAGATCTGTATAGCCTTATTGGATATGTGCCGCAAAAAGCAGTGCTATTTTCTGGTACGGTTAAAAGTAATATTTCTTATGGAGCAAATAAAGCTGATGATATAATGATAAAGAAATCAGCCAAAATAGCTCAAGCTACTGAGTTTATTGATAAGTTAGAAGACAGCTATAATTATAGTATTGCTCAAGGTGGTTCGAATGTATCTGGAGGTCAAAAGCAGCGCTTGTCTATAGCGCGTGCATTGGCAAAAAATGCTAAGATTTGTATTTTTGACGATAGTTTTTCTGCTCTCGACTATAAAACAGATTCTATGTTAAGGCAAGCTTTAGCAGCAGAAGTACAAAATAAAACTATATTAATTGTTGGTCAGAGGATAAGTACAATAATGAATGCTGACAAAATTATTGTTTTAAATGAAGGAAAGATTGTTGGACAAGGTAATCACCAAAAATTAATGGATCATTGCGAAATATATAAAGAGATTGCTAGATCTCAGTTATCTGAAGATGAATTAAAAGATAGTGTTATTCCAGATGATAGTAGCTTATCTGCTTAAGAAGATTACATAATGAGAGATAAAGACATTTTAACAAAAAAGATTCAAACAGATAAACCAATGCGTGGGCCAATGGGTGGTATGATGGGTGCACCGGTACAAAAAGCTAAAAATTTCAAAGGCACTTTGTGTGATTTGATAAGCTATATAAAACCATTTTGGACATCAATAATTATTGTATTTGTCTGTGCTATAGCCAGTACAGTTTTTTCGATTGTTGGACCGAAGATATTAGGAAGAATGACAAACCAAATAGTAGATGATTATATAAATATGACAACGTATGATCAAATCATAAATCAATTACCGGATAATACCGAGATACTTAGTGGGACAACCGGAGCTGATTTTATTAAAAAAATGCCTCAATTTATGATCGAAAAAATACCTTCTGATAAGTTAGATAAAATAAAATCCTTAGATTTATCTTATCGACCTACGATAAATTTTAATAAACTAAAAAGTACCGCTTTATTGTTGCTATTATTATATGTTTTAAGTTTGCTATTTGGCTATGTGCAAGGCTGGATTATGTCAGGTGTATCGCAAAAAATTACTTACAAATTTAGAAAAGACATATCTGAAAAAATTAATAAAATACCGTTAAAATATTTTGATCAAAAAACTCACGGGGAAATCTTGAGTAGAGTCACAAATGATGTAGACACAGTAAACCAAACATTGAATCAAAGTTTATCGCAGATAGTATCAGCAATTACAATGATAATTGGAATATTAGTAATGATGTTTAGTATAAGTTGGGTGTTGACATTAGTTGCTTTGGCGATGCTACCCCTAAGCGCAATTATTTTAGGTGCTATAATGAAAAAATCCCAAAAGTATTTCAAGCAGCAACAAGATTTACTTGGTCACTTAAACGGTCATATCGAAGAGATGTATGGGGGGCATGTTGTGATGAGGGTTTTTAATGGTGAAAAGATTTCAGTCGCTAAATTTAAGAAAATTAACAATGAGCTGTATCATAGTGCTTGGAAGTCACAATTTTTATCTGGTTTGATGTTTCCGTTAATGAATTTTATTGGTAATTTGGGTTATGTTAGTGTAGCTGTGCTTGGTGGCTGGATGGCAATAAAAGGGCAGATTAAAATTGGAGATATACAAGCATTTATTCAATATGTCCAGCAGTTCAATCAGCCCATTGCACAGACTGCGAATATTGCTAATATAATGCAGTCAACAGTAGCGGCAGTTGAAAGAGTGTTTGAATTTTTGCATGAAGATGAAGAAGTAGGAGAAAGTAATAACCCTGTTGTTATAAACAATGTAGAAGGTAGGGTGGAATTTGATAATGTGGTTTTTGGATATAATGATGATAAAGTAATAATTCAAAACTTGAATATCAAGATTGAACCCGGTCAGCGCATAGCTATTGTGGGTCCGACAGGAGCAGGCAAAACGACTTTGGTAAACTTACTAATGCGTTTCTATGATGTAAATTCAGGAGTAATTAAAGTTGACGGTATTGATATACGTGATATTAAACGATCGGAATTACGCAAAATGTTTGGCATGGTATTGCAAGATACATGGTTGTTTAATGGTACGATTAGAGATAACATAACATATGGTAATACTAATGCTAGCCAAGCTGATATGATCGAGGCGATCACTGCAGCTCATGTTGATTACTTCGTACATTCATTGCCCGGTGGCTATGAAATGGAGCTAAATGAAGAAGCGGATAATATTTCTCAGGGAGAAAAACAGCTATTAACAATTGCTAGAGCTATGCTTGCAAAAACTCCAATACTGATTCTCGACGAAGCAACAAGTTCAGTAGATACTAGGACAGAGGTTTTAATACAGCAAGCGATGAACAATTTAATGAGAGGTAAAACTAGCTTTGTGATAGCTCATAGACTATCAACAATTCGCGATGCAGATTTAATATTGGTTATGAAAGATGGTGATATTATCGAACAGGGAAAGCATGATAAGTTGTTAATGCAAAATGGTTTTTACGCTTCTTTGTATAATAGCCAGTTTGCTCACTCTGAAGCTTAATAAATTAATTATTATTTAAAAAATTCGTATGAATGATTATCAAACAATTCGTCAACAAGAAATAAATAAGGCAAGACACGTGGTCACAACCGGTCGTGGTTTGGTTGAATACGAAGAGAGACTTCAGTTTAATCGCAATAATTTAGCTGGAAAGTATATACTAGACCTCGGTTCAGGTGTTGCCAAATTCGAAGAAGAGCTATGTGAATATTATGTTGATAAAGAACTTAAACCACATTTAATATGTCTAGATATCGCTTATGATTTTCAGCAATCTGGGGCTGGCAAAGCTTTGCTTGATAAAAAAATATATGCTCTAAGAGAGAGATTCCCCACAGAAATATCATTTGTGGCAGGTCTATTTTCTGTTTTGCCTTTCAGCGAAAGAACTTTTGACTACGTGTTTTCTTTATATGCTTTCCCACTTCACATTAAAGAAGAGAAATTTTTTGAAAAAGGTTTACATGAAATTATTCGCGTGTTAAAAATCGGTGGAACAGCCAAAGTAGCTCCCTTGGAATATAATTCGGGCATAATGGGAGAAAATGACGCTGAAAAATATTTAACTTACTTTTATAATCCGGAACATTTTGAGTCGATTTTTATTAAAATAGAAAAATTTTATTATGGACAAGTTAAATTAAATACTTTTCGTACCAAAAATGTCTCAGGTCTAACCATCGAAAAGTTTTAATTTGCTAGTCATAAAATATTTGTAGGGCTTACGTGTTTGTCATCGCGAGGAACGAAGCAATCTATCATAAAAAGATTGCCACGCTTTCGCACAAAGGCGAATGGCTTGCAATAACGAATTAAAAATGTGGGATTGTTTCAAACGCGTAAGTCCTAATTTCGATAATAATTACTACTAAAAAAGATGATAATACATTTATTGTGCCAGTAGCAAAATAGGACTAAGAAAAAAAAGAAAAGCGGTGCTCAAATACGGGATGGGCAACGCTTTTTTTCGGTAGTGGGATTGGTTACTCCCAGCGTACAGTCGCTGGGTAGTAACTCCAGAACTTAAGTCTTTTACCAGCTTCTTGGCTGGCAAGAGCGATAAGCTCTTGTCTGCCTCCGGTGTACCACCAGTTACCGGGGCAGATAGTTGACGATGCCTTACGTACATTGCGGTGCCCGACGATGTAATGAATTGTCGGATAACATTGGCACCACTCGGCAATCTGCCAGGCAGCGGCAGACATCTGCACTGCCCTTGGCTTACCGGAGGTGAAATCGCCCGACAAGCAGATGGAAAGTGAGCGGCAATTCACCCCCCAATTTCCTGCCTGCCAGCCGATGACGGAGTCGGGGAGGCACTTGACGACAGTGCCATCTTGCTGGATGAAGACGTGGTACAAGATGAATGTCTCTTGCACCTTTCCGTCTAAGTTAAGATAATGCCCCGAGTACGGGGGAGTACCAGCGGGCACGACTGGGTCGCTGTTGCCGTTTTGGAAAACGGGTGCGTAGGCTCGCTCCAGACCGGCTGCGTCGAGCTCGCCGACAGAGAGCTCATTGGTAGTGCCGGTGTGGTGGATGACGATCGTGTCGATTGTTGTTCGCTCCACGTCCCAGTCGACGTGGTTAGCTGGCCGGGTCGGCGCATCAGCTGACTCGATTGCCAACGACTGAACCCGTGGTGCTGCATACAGCGAGGAAATGAATACAGCAAACGTTATGGCAATGACTATCATCTTTCGGGACCCCCGTGTTTTTGATGTGCAGTGACTATCCCCTCCAACCACCTTTTACCCCAAGTTGTGGGATGGTCGTTGCCGATACATTCAACCCAGATAGCCACAATACCAGTTCTAATGGCACCGAGCATATCGGTGAACAGTTGATCACCGATCATGGCGGCATGGTGTGGTGAGACATTAGCTAGTTCCAGAGCCTTTTGATAAGGACTCCGGTGTGGTTTGATATCGGGCCAATGCGCACAGACGCACCCGATACCAAGTTTTCTCGCCATCTTCTGAACTCGTCCAGCACGTTGTCTGACGACGACGTTCGAAACGAGTATGATTTCGAACCCCATGCGCTTGGCTTTTCTGACGAACCTCCGAGCTGGCTTAGTCGGGCGATTTTGGTTAAGATGTGCAATGGCATTGTCTACGTCAAGGAACAACGCAGTTATGCCACTATTTTGCAAACTAACCAGATCAATTTCGTATAGCTTTTGTCGCTCGAGCTTACGAAGAGCTTGCAGCTCTCCCCATCTACTTCGTAGCCAACGGATCAAGATGCTCGCCCTCCTTTGTTTGTCTGAGTTTTGTTCAACGACAAAGTCAACCTAGCACATTATCCCCAAAAAATCTAGATACTGTAGCGAATACTTGTATGATAGAATAGATAAGAACATATTTAATAATTGAAAAAGATATATGATTGATAAATTTAGACGAGAAAAAGAAAACGAAAGGGTGTTCAGGGAGGAGGCGGATGAAGCCGTAATTGAGCATAATGTCTCGCATAACGCTGACACTTGTAAAAGTGAAGGTTCCAATATTATAGACACTATCTACCAAGCTGACGCTGCAAAAGCATTGACTGGTCGGACGCCCAAAGATTTGATTTTAGAAACGGGTTTGCCCGAGAATGAGCTATTTCCTGAAGATAAACCCGTACTTTATGTAGGAGATCCTTGGCAGAAAATGGGTACAGAAAAAGACAATCCCAATATGACGATAATTGATTATGAATATGGGGAACCAGCGACATTTATTAAAAACATAGAGAGATTCAAAAACACAATAAATTATAATATCAAAAAGCTCAACAGAGAGCTTGGTATTAATAAAGAAAGCCACTATGAAAGAGTAGATTTATATGAGAACTTTCAAAGATACTTTGATCAGGCGGTGAGCACTACTGATAATGCTGATTTGCATGGAAATTTTTCAGGATGTACCGAAGCATCTTTGGCGTGGATAGATTTAAGAGAATATATCGGAAGTGTTAGAGCTGAAGTGGAATCAAATGCGATTGCTTTAGATAAATACGGTGAATCTAATTTTTGGCGTGATTCGTGGTATTCAGCTAATAAATTGGCTCAAGGCTTCGCTGATGTCCCTGATTATTATCAGATAGTATTGCCAAAACTCGAAGAGTTCAAAGAAAAAATATCAGAATTATCCGAAAAAGACCGAGAAAAAGCCTTAAGGAAAAAAGAGCGTGCTTTGATAGAAGACATTAGACTAGTCAAAAAACCAAAAGAAGCTCATGTGGTGCAAGGCGTGTTTCCCGAATTGCCTTTTAAAAGTGATTCTTTCGAGAGATTAGTTTTTTCTTGGTCGATATCAGTACATAGTTTCGACCAATTTGACGACAACGATTTTTATATATGTTGGCAGGAGATATTACGAGTTTTAAAACCTGGAGGCAAGGCAATAATTTTTCCTGTTAATGAGGAAGAAAACGGTAATAGAATAGCTGGTACACTAAATTATTATAAAAGCCAAAAAAGATTAGATTGGCAGGTATTAGATGAAACTGGTAAAACTGCAAGTGATGACGAACGATGGTGTACATTAGTTATTAATAAAAATAATATAAATAGTTAAATTTAATTGAATAAAAAAAGATTATTCAACAAGGCATATAATGTGTGAGATCAAACCAAATTTGGATAATAAGAGAGAACAAAATGAGGAAAATCAAGTCGAAGAGAATGAGCCGAAACAGTGGCCTAAGTTTTATAATTTTTTTGAGATGAGCCCCGAACAGATTTCGCATTTAGAGAAGAGATTGGAAGCTGCCTCTGGTACTGTAATTGTTGCGGTGCATCCGTTTTATGATCGTCTTTTGGGAAATGTTGTTCATCCTCACAAAGAGAAAGAGAATGAAAGAATCCAAAGAGTATTGTCAAGATTGATAAACAAGGACATAGAAGGAAGACCGCCGATATTATTGATGGAAGAAATTAACAAAATTGAAGCTGCTCAGAAGCTAATATTAGAATCAGCGAGTGATGATAATGGTGAAGTATATGTTGTTCCAACAGTTACAGACCATGGAATTCCGATAAAAGATGCAACTCAAGACATTCCTTGCCATCTTTGGGGTGGATATGAATTTGTACAAAGAGAACAACAATATTGGGATATATTTCTAGACACTATTACTCGAATGGGTGTAAAAAAGGCAATAGTGGGTGGAACAAATCTTAAAGTGATAGGGAAATTAGATTCGCTAAACAAGCTACATCATGCAGATTTTTTAAGGCAAAGAAGTGATGATGGTACTACAAATACAGATTACAAGGTTGCTGCTTGCGTTGGTACTGTATTAGTACAATTAGCTAGGAGAATTAATGTAGAATTATCTATTTTTTCTGCTCCATATAATAATGCAATTATAAAACATATCGAAAAAGAAGGTCGAAGCGGATTTGAAAAACAGGCAGATTTAATAATTGATGATTTAGTAAGATCAATAGAGAAATCGAATTATGATGACAATATAAATAATATGGAAATTTCGGTTCTAATAAGTAGCGACTTAATCTCTATTGCGATGAATATGAGCGAAGATAAAGAAATCCAAAATTTATGGATACAATATTTTTATGTAAAAATGTTAGGGAAAATAGCTGATGCTACGGGAAAATATATCCAAGAGTTCAATAAAGAAGTAGCTTGTTTAGCCGATGAAATAAAAGAACTTGGAAATAATATTGATACCTATTTTTGGGCTCAGCAGGTTTATAAGATCTCAAAGTTAACTAATAATAAATAAACGATTGCATAATAAGCCATGCAAAAGTTCACTAACATATTGGACTCCAACAAGGAGTCAGATCATGCAACAG
>CAYMCH010000034.1:0-1789 GCA_964389035.1 uncultured Candidatus Saccharibacteria bacterium
TTATTTTGTGGCGCATAGCCATTGTGGAGTATAAATTGAAGAAATTATCAATATTTTTGTCTTCAATAATTTGTACCCCATTTTTTTGCGCTACTTTGATATTATAGCGCCCTTTTGGCTTCATCTGCGCCAAAATTTCCTCTTCGCTTTTGCCAATATCTAATATCAGCGTATGCTCTGGCTGCATCTCCTCGAAAGATTTAATAAAGCCGTTGGCCGTTGGCCGTTGGCCGTTAAGTTCTTTGGCGAACATATCAAATTCAAGACGATAGAAAATAGCACTATTCTGTTTTCCAATATCTTTGATTTTTAAAATGAAATTTTGATTTTTGATTTTTGATTTTTGATTTTTACATATCATGGGGCTATATAACATACTTCTCCCTAGGGGAAGATTCTTCTGTAACACCAAAACACCGTCTATGCGGTATGATTTTTGATAGCCTGTAGCTAATTTAAACTCCTCCCACTCTGGAGATTGAAACAAATTCATATTACTATTCTAGCAGATTTGAGTCCATAAAAACAGCTGCGGTCACCGGACAATACCCCGGCGACCGCTTGGTCTCCCTTTCGCTACTCCTTAAGGAGATAAATCCCCCTATGCTCTCGTGGTTCTTTCACTATCACAAGTGGGGGATTCTTCCCTTCTACCAGTTCTCCGTACAGAGTGCCTCTCCCGCGGCACTCAAAAGTCACAACCTGCGGCGGTGGCACTACATCATCTTCTTCCACCACCAAACAACCGTATGAATTGGTACGCGCACATACCATCATGCACCTCTTGGGAGTAGATGATAATGGATGAATGTCAAAAATATTGTAGCTTTATAAATATAAAAAAGCTAACAGGTCAAAAAGTGCATAGTTATTTAGCACCTATCACATATACAAATAATCAAATATCGTGGAAATATTCTGTATTTTATGGTAATGTTTATGGGTTATGGAAGAGAAACAAATCAAAATTTTAGCTATTGAAACCAGCTGCGATGAGACAAGCGCAGCTGTTATCTGTGGAGAAAATTATCGGCCAACCGCCAACGGCCAACCGCCAACTATTGCATCAAATATTGTCAACTCTCAAATAGATTTACATGCCAAGACGGGCGGGGTAGTGCCAGAGGTGGCTAGCCGAGCCCATATGGAAACGATGATTCCCGTAATTGAAGAAGCACTATTCCATGCAAATTCGAAATTCGAAATTCGAAATTCGAAACAAACGCAAAACTCAAATTTTCTAAAAATTAAAAATTCTAATTTTAACAGCGTCTCGGATTTCGATATTAGTATTTCGGATTTACTGCAAGATGTTACACATCTTGCAGTCACTGCTGGTCCCGGGCTTATCGGCTCGCTGCTAGTAGGCTTCAATACTGCCAAATCGCTTGCTTACGCCTTAGATATCCCAATAATCCCCATTAACCATATCGAAGGACATATCTATTCTGCGCTTGCGCAGAATAAAATAACCAAAAACCAAGAAACAATAACTAAACAAATTAACAATATACAATATTTAATATCCAATGAAATGGAAAAGATTAGTGATGGTATTCTCGATTTCAAATTTCCCTTATTAGCCTTAACAGTTTCTGGTGGTCATACATCCTTGACTCTTATGCACGATCATGGAAAATATCAAAATGTGGGAGCTACAATAGATGACGCAGCAGGTGAGGCTTTTGATAAAGTAGCCAAATTGCTAGATCTGGGATATCCAGGAGGACCGGCTATTTCTAAAAATGCTAGCATTTTTAGAAATAGAATTATCAATAAACAATTATCA
>CAYMCH010000034.1:1799-10508 GCA_964389035.1 uncultured Candidatus Saccharibacteria bacterium
ACGGGCATAGCCATCGATTTCGGAAACCGGGATGTTCAATGGGTGGATGCGGATTTCAAAGAATATGACGATCCCATAAAGATTTTGGAATATGCCTGTAACGCAGTCGGGTACGAACTCGTCATCGAAGACAATAAAGTCACCGAGATAAAAAACACAAATTTCATTGCGAGAAAAGAAGCAATCCTTCGACAAACTCAGGACAAGTTCTACCAAAAAAAGATTACCACACCTTTCACAACAGGAATGGCTCCTGCCTGCCGGCAGGCACGGCGCAATGAAAATGTGCCTAATAGTCTACAACCTAATCCCTACAATCTAAAATTCCCTCGTCCGATGCTTGATCGTGATAATTACGATTTCTCTTTCTCTGGTCTCAAAACCGCAGTGCTGTATGAAGTAAAAAAATTAACCGCCAACGGCCAGCCGCTAACAGCCGATCTAAAAAAGCAAATCTGTTATGAATTCGAGGAAGCAGTTGTTGATGTATTAGTCACCAAAACCATGAGAGCGGCAGAGAAATATAGTGTTAAAAATATTGTAGTAGCAGGAGGGGTTAGCGCCAATAAATACTTAAGGAATCAACTTACTAATAAACTACAAGCTACAAGCTACAAGCTAATTCTGCCTCCGGTAGAATTATGTGGCGATAACGCCGCCATGATCGGGCTCGCCGCTTATTACCACATTATTCGAGGTGATATTTCAAGTTGGGACAAAATTAAAGTAGATTCCAACCTAAAATTATGATACTCTTTAGCTAAATGAAAAAAATATTTGATAAAACATGGGATCACAAAAAGCACGAAGCTAAGATTTACCAAAATTGGGAAGAATCGGGGTATTTTAAGCCTGAAATTAATTTCTGTCAGCCGTCAACTGATCGCCGTCTGCCGGCCAACGACCAACCGCTAACGGTCGACCCTTTTACCATCGCTATTCCCCCTCCAAATGTTACAGGAGCACTTCATATCGGTCATGCACTCTTTGCTACCCTTCAAGACATAATGACCCGCTATCACCGTTTGCAAGGCCAACCTACACTCTGGATTCCCGGTACAGATCACGCTGGCATCGCCACCCAAACTGTAGTAGATAAGATGCTCAAAAAGCAAGGTATTAACCGTTTCAAAATAGGTCGCGATAAGTTTCTTGAACATGTTTGGCAATGGAAAGAGCAATACGGTGGCAAGATAAATCAGCAGCTACGTGCTGTCGGCTCTTCCTGCGATTGGAGTCGCGAGCGCTTTACTATGGATAATGGTTTAAGCCGCGCAGTAAACGAAGCTTTTATCCACCTCTACAATAAAGGCTTGATTTATCGTGGCGAATACATCGTCAATTGGTGCCCCAAATGCGGTACGGCTATTGCTGACGACGAAGTAGAATATGTAGAACAAAAAGCCAAGCTCTATTATTTTAAATATGACCAAGATTTTCCTATTACCATCGCCACCACCCGTCCCGAAACCAAATTTGGCGATACAGCTGTGGCTGTAAATCCAAGCGATAAAAGATACAAAGAATTTATTGGCAAGAAGTATCGAATAAATCTTGATGGGGTTATACGCGAGATTGAAATTATCTCCGACCGTGCCGTTGATAGTACCTATGGTACGGGGGCAGTTGGTGTTACACCTTCGCACTCTGCCATCGATTGGCGTATGGCCGAAGAGCACAACTTGCCGAAAATCAAAGTTATTGATGAGTGCGGTCGCATGACCGCAGAGGCTGGCGAAAAGTATGCGGGATTAAGAACTCTTGAAGCTAGAGAAAAGCTGGTTGAATATCTAAAAAACGAAAAGCTGCTCGAAAAAAAACAGGAATTCGATAATAATCTCTCGGTTTGCTACCGTTGCAATACCGCTATTGAGCCCATCCCTAGCCTGCAGTGGTTTGTAAAAATAAAACCTTTGGCAGAGAAGGCTAAGAAAGCAGTCGAAAGTGGTGAAATTGAGATCATACCCAAGCGCTTTGAAAAAGTTTATTTTCATTGGATGGATAATATTCGCGATTGGTGTATCAGTCGCCAGCTGTGGTGGGGACACCGCATACCTGTTTACTATCGTAAACCAGAATCAAATTCCAAGATACAAGATACAATAACCAAACAAATTCCAAATTCCAAATCCCAAATTCCAAATAATGGGTGTCATTCCGAGCGGAGTGATAACGGAGTCGAGGAATCCCATCACCGCGTTAGCGGCAGTAAAAATAATTTTGAAGATTCTTCGGTTCCTCAGAATGACAACTATTTAAATAGTAATAAAAATTCAGACATTAACCATTCATTGAAAATTGAAAATTGCCCGAAGGGTTTCGAGCCTGTCGAGGAAAAAATTGAAAATTGTATTGATATCTATGTCGGTACCACGCCTCCCGAAGGTGAGGGCTGGGTTCAAGACGAAGATGTGCTCGACACTTGGTTTTCTTCTGCTCTCTGGCCGTTTAGCACTCTCGGCTGGCCAGACGAAAAATCAAAGATCAAAGATCAAAATTCAAAAATATCAGATTATGAATATTTTTATCCAACAACGGTTATGGAAACAGGCTATGACATTCTCTTCTTTTGGGTTGCTCGCATGATAATGATGGGCTTAGAGCTAACTGATAAAGTTCCGTTTAAGACTGTGTATTTGCATGGTTTAGTACGAGATGAAAAAAACCGCAAGATGAGCAAAAGCCTTGGTAACGGTATCGACCCTCTGGAAGTTATCGAGAAATACGGTGCCGATGCTCTGCGCATGGCTTTGGTAGTAGGAGCCACTCCCGGCCAAGATATCCCGGTAGGTGAAAACAAAATTAGAGGTTACCGCAACTTTTCCAACAAAATTTGGAATGCCTCCCGCTTCGTTACTCTGCGCGTTTCCGAAGGTAATTTGCGAGAAGGAACGGTGGGAGAATTCAGGATTCAGGATACAGAATACAATGAGAAATTACTGACAGATGCAGATAAAGAAATTCTTAAAGTTCATAAAAAGACAAAAGAAAAAGTCAAAAAATATCTGGACGAATTTAAATTTTCTCTGGCCGGCGAAACCCTTTACGACTACTTCTGGCATACCTTTTGCGATGTCTATATTGAAGAAGCAAAAGAACAGCTGGAAAATCCGAAATCCGAAATCCGAAATCCGAAACAATCTCAAAATTCCAATGTTATAAATAGTAAAAATTCTAATTTAAATACAGTTTCGAATTTCGATATTGGTGCTTCGAACTTAAGCATTTCTGATAATACGAAAAAAGTACTGATTAACGTTTTATCAGAAAGCTTGGTCATGCTTCACCCCTTCGTGCCTTATGTTACCGAAGCCGTCTGGCAGGAGCTACGCCAAATTTATCCCGCGCTCAAAGAGTCCATCATCATCGCCCCATGGCCAGAATAGATAGCTATACTAGAACTAACAAATTTGCATGGCTACCCAATATTTCTTTTAATTATCGGCTATTCTACCTTTTCATGGTCATACAAATATTATTTTACGCTTAAATTGACACCTGAATATCTTAAGGGATATAATTTTAGTATGAAAAAACAGAGAGAAGATGAAATATTAGACGCTATCGGTGATCTACGCGACATAATGGTCGCTAAATTTGAGCAAGTTGATGCAAGGTTTGAGCAAGTTGATGCAAGGCTAGACAAAGTCGAATCCAGATTAGACGCTATTGATTGTCGCTTCTTAGATGTTAACTCTGAATTCGGAGGTATTAAATCACGGCTTGATAAGCTGGAAAGTAATCAGGATCTTCAGCTCAACATTCTAGATAAGCACACCAAAATGCTTACTGACCTAAAACACGAACAAGCTTTTGCCTTGGCTCGCGACGAACGTATGGAAAAAGACATCGCTATTTTAAAAAAGAAGATGAAAATAGCATAATAATATTGCTTTGTAAATACAAAAAATCCCCCGCCGAAATGGTGGGGGATTTTTTGTTTATTAGATCTAACAATGATATCTATTCATGTTTAGGCAAGCACCGCCGTTGACAAAGTAACTCTATAGTAATATTATAGCAACTATAATGTAATATTGTATTAGGAAAAATTATGATTACAAACAACAACATCGTATCCATCAGCCAAATGCGCAAAGACACCGACATGGTCATGCGCAAAATAGATAATTCCGACCAGCCGATTTATCTTCTTTCGCGTTCAAAAATCAAAGCGGTTATGGTTCATCCCGATAAATTCGCTGAGATGCAACAGATTATCGAAGATTACGAAGACCAAAAAGCTCTGATGGCGATTAGCAAAACTGAACTTGCAACAGCTGAAAAATGGGATGATATTAAAAGCGAACTCAAGAAATCATGAATATTCTGGTTTTACCAAAAGCCAAAAAAGCCTTGGCAAAGATACCCGTCGAAATTCAAGCCAAGATTATCAATCAAATCGATCTATTATCAAGCGATCCCTTCCCCAGATCAGCCAAAAAGCTTACCAATCAGCCTGGCTACCGAATCCGTATCGGCGATTATCGCCTGTTGTATCTAGTTGATACCAAACTACAAAAGCTCTACATCACCAAAATATCCCATCGTCGTGAAGTCTATCGTTAATTACATCCATGCCATAAATACAAAAAATCCCCGTGATTGCTCACAGGGATTTTTTGCTTGTTCTGCCGGCAACAGGCATTCCTCATAATAATAAGTATAATAATGCTAATATAAGGATATAGACTCCATAAATTTGACATAAAACATGGATTGCGGTATAATGTTACAAAGGAGCATAGTATGATAAAAAGACATTATGATCAGCTAGAAAACTATCTAGAAAAAAATAAAATATTAATTATTTACGGCCCAAGAAGGGTAGGCAAGACTACTTTGCTTAAACATTATCTTGGCCGGACAAAGCTCAAATATAAGTTGGATTCTGGCGATAATATTATTACCCGCCAAGTGCTAGCTTCAGAAGATTTTAAGGAGATAGAACAATACCTAAGCGGTTATCAGTTATTGGCTATAGACGAAGCGCAACAAATACCGAAGATAGGGCAAGCTCTAAAAATAATAGTAGATCAATTTCCTTCTACCGCAGTTATAGCCACCGGTTCATCATCTTTTGATTTGGCCAATCAAGTCGGTGAGCCCTTAACCGGCCGCAAAACAACAATTATTCTTTACCCGCTTTCTCAAATCGAGCTATCGGCAGATCATAATCGTTTTGAACTTCAACAAAATTTAGAGAATTATTTGATTTTTGGTTCTTATCCAGAAATATTATCCACTCCAGACAAAAACCGCAAAATCAAGCTTTTAGATGAGCTCGCTAGCTCCTATCTTTTTAAGGACATTCTGGCTTTTCAAGGGATTGCTAATCCGAAAATTCTTTATGACTTAGTCCGCTTAATTGCCTTTCAGATCGGCAATCTTGTGTCTCTCAATGAACTTGCTACCAAGCTGGCAATCGATGTTAAGACAGTCGGCCGCTATTTGGATTTATTGGAAAAAAGTTTTGTTATCTTTTCTCTTAGCGGCTATAGCAGCAACATGCGTAACGAAATTACCAACAAAAAAAAGTATTATTTTCTCGACAACGGGATACGAAATGCGGTAATCGCCCAATATAACCCAATAGAGTTAAGAAACGATATCGGCGCACTATTTGAGAATTTTTTAATGGCCGAGAGACTTAAAAAACGCGCCTATCTGAACGATTGGGCGCATCCCTATTTCTGGAGAACTTATGAAGGTCAGGAAATTGATCTGATAGAAGAAAAAGACGGCTGGCTTTCCGCTTATGAAATCAAATGGTCCAAAGGGGATAATGTTAAAGTTCCAACCCTCTGGAACTACCCCAATAGCGACTATCAGGTTGTAAATCAGAGCAATTATCTTGATTTTGTACTCTAATTTCGCCTAGTTTGCAGTAATAACAATACGCAAAAAATCCCTGTGATGCCTCACAGGGATTTTTTGCTTGTTCTGCCGGCAATGGTACAGGAGTTCTTTTTCACTTAAAAGTGAATAAGATACCATCACTGGTAGAATGAACTTTTTATAGCGCAATCTTAATACTTTTCTTGAACTCCGATACCTATCGAAGCTCAAGGAAGTGCCCGAACCAACATCAGCGATTCAGGCACAGTACTATCACTTTTAAGAATGCGATAACCTTAAGAAACTACTTCTTTGCCCCCCAGGCGGCCGCTAGTTTGGCGGCC
This sequence comes from uncultured Candidatus Saccharibacteria bacterium, assembly GCA_964389035.1. GTDB lineage: Bacteria > Patescibacteriota > UBA1384 > XYA2-FULL-43-10 > XYA2-FULL-43-10 > CAYMCH01. Next base: position 7,982 of record CAYMCH010000034.1, read on the forward strand.
AGATCGTCGGCCTCTATCTCGTCACCCATATCCGGCAACGGCGAAGCATCAGCCTGCTCGCCGGGCACCCGTACCTGCGGATTGGTCATAACAACCAGCCGACCCTTGCGAGTGCCGATCATCTTGCCGAGAGAGCAGACCCAGACTTCGCCAGCCTTGGGCCGCTCCTCGCCGAGCCAGGCGCAGCGGGCCGGGTCGCAGACCATGCGGGCGCACGACACTGCGTGCTCGTTTCCGTTTTGGTCCTCGATGGTGATCTCCCCGGCCAGCTCAACATCGCCAAAGAGCTGCTTCTCGTTCTCTGGGTCGGTCTGGAAGCCGACCTTCACGCGAGAAGGGGAGTCGCCCTCACAACGGCGAAGCTCCTCTGCCAGCTTGTTGTCGGCCTCCATCGCCTGCTGCCTCCGCTTGGCCTCGGAGGCCTTCATCAGCTGCTGCGTCTTCACCTCCTTGAGGTCGGGAATAGCGGGATCAAGCACATCGAGACGAACTTCCACCTCGACATACCCGAACCGGAAGTTCCCGTAAGCCATCGTCGCCTGCACCAGCACTTTACCGTCTGGCGCAAACGACTGCTTAACGGGGAACTCCTGCCACTCCTCCCCCTTCTTGCCCGCGTCGGGGCAAGAGCAAGTTACCCCGTGGTATGACTGCTCTACCTCGTCGTTACGGCTGTCATGCCATGGTCCGCCACACAGTGGGCAGACGGGGTAGTCGCGGTCGAGGAGCGACTGGAGACGCTTCTCGCCATCAACAATCTGGCGAGCCTTCTTGAGCTGCCGGCAGGCGAGCGCGTAGTCCTGCCGCTCCTCCTGAAGTGTGCGCTTGGCGCAGTCCAGCGAGTGATGGTGCTCACCCACCTCGGCCTGCAGCTTCGCCAGCTCGCCCAACGCTTGCTGGCGATCGGCTTCTGAACCGCGAAGCCAGTCGGCTAGCACGGGCTCGTCGGCATCGAGCTTGGCAACCACTTGCCGCAGCTGGTCTTCGGTGAAGTTGGGCTTGACGTCCTGCTCGCCCTTTACCTGACTGCGGGCGTAGTAGCAAGTCTCCACCCCCGTCTTGTGGTAGCCGTCGGCGAACCAGGCCACCATCTCGACGAGCCCGTTGCCCTCTGCGAAGGGCAGGCACTCAATGAGCGCCAGCGCCGCAGGAGCGAGCATGGAACCGTAAACACCTTTCTCCCCAAAGTAGTACTGGTTGTAACCAGACCACTCGCGGAGCAGGCTGTTTCGGTTCCAGCCGGTGAAGTGATCCATAGTTACTCCAAGGATTGTTTCACCAGCCTCGCGCTCCATGGCCTCAGCATGGCGCAGGCGCGTCGCCTCCTCGGCGATGCGCTGGAGATGGTGAGGCGTCAGCAACGCCTCAATCATCATCTCCAACTTGGCCGAGGACAAACAGGCATCACAAGTCAAGTGGCCATAGACCACCGTGACCTTGGCCTGCTTGCCGCAACGCTCGCAGGTCTCTTCGGCTCGGCACAGCTCACACTTGCCGTAGCCGTCGGTCTGCACTTCGTGGCGCTTGCGCCCGCAAGCGCAGAGAGGGTAGGGGGCCACTAGCTGGTCTTGCAACCAAGCCGGCAGTTTACCCCACTCGCTCCTTTCCTCGAGCTTTACCTCCTTTCCATCCTTCTGATATGTCACCAGAAGAATAATAGGTACGCTAGGCATGTTGTGTACTTCGAGCCTAGCCTCGTACCATGTCCCCCAACCGCCCGCTTTGGCTACGATTGAGGTCACAGACTGCCGGCTGTCAGCGACCGGCTCTCGCCGCTCGCTGACTTTCCGCCAAACCAGCTTGCCACCCTCGGCCATCTCCCTCTCCTCGGGAATGACCCGAGTCAACGACTCCAAAACGAAGGAGTCGACGGGAGTTGCCTCGAGGAACAGGGTGTATTCGACCGAATCCCTGTTCATTCCCTCCCGAGTGGCTGCTGCGCGCTCCTCGAGCGTCTCTCGCCGGATCTCGGCGAAGACCCAGTTGCGGTGGATGGCGACGCGGCGAACCGTCTCACCATCGGCCTCCCAGACTTCCTCCATGGTGTCGGGAGCGGGCTTGGCACGCCAGAGGGGTCGGCCGCGAGAGTCGGACTTGCCGACCTGCTCGATGGATACTCGCACTTGGGCTCCGGGGTGCTGGTCGGGCCGTACGCTCTCGGGAAGCGCCGGCAGGAACACCAGCTCGCCCCGGAAACCGCCGAGCGAGGCGATGGCGCCCTGCCCGGTGGAGGAATCGTACTTCTGCCCCTCCTCGACGGAGAGGACTTCAATTCTCGGTGCATCTGTCATTGTTATCAGCTCCTCGGAAGCGTACGCAGATCTCTCTGCGTGCTTGGCTTAAGGAATTAAGCTAAGCACGAAAAAGATTGGGGAGGCGCGCCACGTGGGCGCACCTCCGGTTAGAGCCGACCGAAAACCTTGGTTTCCGCCTCGTCGGCTGTGAAGGCGGAAACGCGCTCGACACTGTCCGAAAACTGCTGGACGGTCGAGCCGGAGGAGCTCCCCATGTCGCAGAGCACCGAGAT
>CAYMCH010000035.1:0-10406 GCA_964389035.1 uncultured Candidatus Saccharibacteria bacterium
TCTCTGGAAAGAATAAAACCTGGCTCACGATTAATTGATCTGTGGAAAACACCACTAAAATAAACAGATCCCAGTCGATCAAACATTGATTTTATTGTAAAAACTCCCCCTTCAAAAGACATTGAAACAAGAGAATATTTTTACAGCATATTTTTACAAGCCTGGGAAAGAATATATAAAAACCCGAACGATTATGTCGCATGGCAATTAATAAGATAATGTTGTCTCCCTGCTAAAAACCTGACAAGTTGAACTTAATGATCTTATATGTGCTATTAACGTGGAAACAGAACAATTAGAAATAGAGATATCTCGGCTAGAAGATTATGAAAGAAATATAGAACAACTAAGGGCTGAAAGAAGGAAAAAGAGAAGATTGGAAAGAGAGATTTTAGAAGATAACAATCCAACCAAGGAGATAAAACCCACAACTCAGCCAAAAGTAGCACCAATGCCAGAGAAAGTTGTGACAGATGACACACCTCCAAGCGATGAAGCACTTGCATCTTTAGAAGAACATTTTAGAAGAAGGTGAATTACAGTGTGACAGTGTGGAAAAACTTTATTTTTGATTTCAGCTTTAGCGATAAGTCTTTTTTTTAAACAATAAAAAACACCTTTGTTATCTCTGCAATTTTTGTTCTTCTCGCGAACATTATATAGGAAATTATAACTTGCTACTTTCTTAGCCCCCTGATTTCAATATTGACCCGCCAAAACAAATTCGAAAACATGTTACTAAAACAGCTGGTTTTATAAACCAGCTGTTTTGAAAAAACTAATTTCATTAATTAAGTTAATAAATGTTTCTTATGTTTACGAATAATCAAATAAGTAACAATTGCAATTAGCACAATTAAGGCAACACCACCACCAAATAATATCAAATCATTATTTTCTTTTTCAACAACTACAGATATAAATCCACCAGCTGTCTCAGCTTTTTCCGAATAATTATTACTCACATCTTTTGCTTGTAGATAAAAAGTATATGACTTATTTTGACTTAATACCTCATGTTCAGAAAGCTTTAATGTATATTTAGTCGCTATTTTTTCGATAGTGTCGACAACTTCTATCGTCTCAGCACCTTCCTCACCGCTATTCACTATAGTTAAAATATAATTAGCAATATCTGTGTCGGTAGTTTCGTCCCAAGAGAATTCAATCTCATTTTCTCCTTGATTCAAAATTTTGAAGTTTTGAGGTGTTTGAGGAGCAATAGTGTCTGTAATTTTGGCTGAAGCAATATTCGAATTATCTGAAAAGTTAGTATCTTTATACGCTTTAACAGCATAATAATAAGTCTGATCTGTGACGGCTTTGTCATCCCTATAGTTTAATGTTTTAACATCTGTTTTAGCAATTTCCACAAATCCAGTATCTTCTGAGGCGCTACGATAAACTACATAACCATCGATTCCAGATGTCTTTGATGCAGTCCAAGACAAATCAATTGAAGAAGATGTGTTTTCGGAAACTACTTGAGCTTTCAGATTAGTAGGTGCGCTTATTGATGATGAGGTTGTAGAAGTTGCGCTATCAGATATAGTATCACCGCTAGAAGCTGATTCTGTGTTAGCTTCTGCATCAACACTATCCGCAACAACGTCTCCAGCTGTAGGAGTTTCGTCTACTTCTACTTCCGGAGGTGAACTAGGCTCGGCAGGTGGAGTATCGTTGAAACCAAATGTTGCAAACACAAAATCTTGTGAAGAATCTTTGATAGAGTCTATTATGGCTACGCCTCTTGCGTACACGTCAGAAGAATTAACTAACCAATATGCATATGCAGAACTTGCAGTAACATACATCTCATAACGACCGTTAGGTACTGTATTTACAGGCTCGATATCAACAATATTATAAGTTTCTGCTTTCGGAATCTTCATATCCACTTCGGCAATCTTCACAGGAGGAGTCATACTAGCATCAAAAATTTTAACATTTAGAATACAGTTTAAAGGCCCCGAAGGGAGGATGCCTGCATAAATACCAACCCCATCCAGTTTATTATAAGTTGGTCGAAAAGTTTGTCCTACTCTCTGATGAGTTTGGATTTTCCAGTAGCCGTCAGCAGAAACTGTGAATTGATCTAGGTTAGACCATGCTTAAGCCTTTTCGACACTAGCATCAGTAGGCAACAAAATAACTGAAAAAATAACCAATGTTAAAATCAATTTACTAAAATAGTTCTTTAAATACATCTACCCTCCTAGTTAATTACATAAATATAATATTCTCCTAAATACATTGTGTCAATAAAAATAATCAATACAAAACAATAATTTAAAATATTGCAGTTCGTTTTAGCTACTTTCAAAATTTTCTTATTTTAGAATTTTTTTTAATGATATAATTAAAAATATTTGCTGTATTGTACTTGAATAATTAAAATTAAAATTATAAAAAATAAAAATATAATTTATAGTGGTAAAATATAAACAGAATGGAGGAAAAATGGAATTAAAAAATAAAATTGCACTGGTTACGGGTGCAGGAAGTGGCATAGGCAAAGAATTATCTCTAGCCTTACTCGATGAAGGTTCAAAAGTTATTGCAATCGATCTTAGACCTGAATCCTTAGAAGAACTTAAAACTATAGTTGAAAATGATCATTTGACAACCCATTGCTTAGACATTACAGATCGAAAAGCAATAGAACATCTAGCTAGTCAAATAGAATCTATAGATATTCTTATCAATAATGCTGGCATAATCCAACCTTTTAAAAAAATAAAAGATTTAGAATATGAAGCAATGTGGAAAGTCATGGATGTAAATTATTATGGTACTTTATATATGACTAAAACTTTTTTACCCATTTTGCTAGAAAAATCTGAATCTTATCTAGTTAATGTCTCTAGTATGGGTGGTTTTTTACCTGTTCCTGGTCAAAGTATATATGGAGCATCAAAGGCCGCTGTAAAATTGTTTACCGAGGGATTATATGCTGAACTATTAGATACAAATGTCCATGTAGCAGTAGTTTTCCCAGGAGCAACTGCTACTAACATTAGTTCCAATTCGGGTATCAAAATGAGTGTAGAAAAAGAAAATTCTAATTTTAAAACATTACCAGCCAAAGAAGCATCACATCGAATTCTAAATGGCATGAAAAACAACAAAGTACAAATTTATCTTGGTCAAGACTGCACTAGTATGAATTTATTTTATCGCATAAGTCCAGTTCAAGCGATACGTTTAATAGCAAATAAAATGAAATCTCTTCTTGACTAATATTTTAATTTTCTTAAATAATTCTTTGCTAAATTAATAAAATAATATTTTAAATACTAATCTGTTAATCAAAAAAACATTTTTAAATTAAATTTTCAATTTTGTTAATTATCTGATTGAATAATTTATAATAATCTTGATTTGTTTTTGATATAGGTTCCATCTTAACTAGAGAATCAACTAATTTTCTATCAAATTTTATTTTACCTATCAAAGAAATGTTATTGTCAGAAAAAAAGTTTTCAATCTTTTCAGTAATTTTTAGATTTATATCATACTTATTTATTATTACTCCATAAGGAATACGAAAATGTTCGACTGTTCTTAATGCACGCTTTAAATCATTTAATCCTGACGGAGTTGGCTCAGTAATTGCAACAATAAAATCACTGCCTTGTATTGATGCAATCACAGGACATCCGATACCAGCGGCAGAATCAAGAAGAATTAGTTCGGCATTTTCTTTTTTTGCCAATAAAAAAGCTTTTTCTTTTATTAAACTAACTACTTTGCCTGATCCAGTTGATCCAATATTGAGTTGCCCTGTTACTAGTCTAAAACCTTCTTTTGTTTTGATACTAGCAATTTTACCATTTTTGACTTTAACTAATTTAATAGCGTCTCTTGGACAAATTAGTTGACAAGCGCCACAACCTTCGCAAAGAAGTGAATTAAAGATCGGTATATTATTTTTTTTATCCCAAGTAATCGCTCCGAAATTACATACTTCTAAACATTTTTTACAGCCAAGACATTTGCTTTTATCTAATACCGCCTTTTCATTGGTTTCGACTTCTTCCCAATTATTGAAATTTTTTTCTTCCAAACCAAGCGCTAAAGCAAGATTTGGTGCGTCAGCATCACAATCAGCAGCCACAATCTTTCTTTTTTTTGACCATAAATAAGATAAATTAGATGACAATGTAGTCTTACCTGTTCCACCTTTACCTGATAAAATTGTGATTATTTTCATTTTTTATAATTCTTAATATATTTTACTAAATTATCAATACCATAATTTTTAATAATTTCTCCATTGGAATAAGCTTTAACAATATTTATATCGTAAGGAATTTCAGTAATAATTTCAGATCCAAATTTTTGAGCAATTTTTTCTATTAATTCCTTTTTACCAACATTCGCTTTATTTAACAAAATTTTCGCTGGGATTTTTAAAATCTGTAAAAGCTCTAAAATCAATTTTAGATCATGAGCTCCTAGTGGTGTAGGCTCGGAAACACAAACCGCCAAATCATTACCTTCAAGAGCAGAGATAACATTACAATGTGTACCTGGCGATGTATCAAAAATAAGAAAATCAAAATCCTTCTCTATTTTAACAATCTCTTTTTTTAAAGCATTAACAACTGGTGATTCTTCTTCAACTCCAATCTCAGTTTCAGCAGAAAACAATTTCAGATTATTAGCGTTACTTTGATAAATAGTACCAATCTTTTTTTGACCTTTTTCTATAGCCTTGTGAGGACAGGCAATTATACAAGCAGAACATCCTATGCATTGATCAGAAATTAATACTGGATATTTTCCCTCAACAAATATAATTGCATGCTCTCGGCAAACTTTAGCACAACGACCACATTTCTGACACTTAGATTGATTAATTATCGGTATTGGCTGAAATATATCACAGACTTTTTCTCTTTCAATATTAAGAATCAAATGGTCATTCGGACAATCGACATCAGCGTCAATTATTATTGTTTTGTTGTCTTCTGCTAATTTGGCAGCTAAAGCAGTCGCAATAGTTGATTTTCCAGTGCCTCCCTTTCCACCAGTAATAGCAATTTTCATCTTAACTCCAATTATTTTATACCAGCATGTTGCTGTCCGTTTGAATCACTCAATTCTACAAGTCTATTCATTAAAAAGTTTTCAACTGCTTCTTTGATCTTACCTTCTGCTTGATAAATTTTAACCCCAAACTGTTCAAAAACAGAATAAGCTCGTGGTCCAACATTAACTGTAATCACAGCGTCAACTTTCTCGCGAGCAATAGTTTCTCCAGCAGTAACTCCTGCCCCACCCATCTGATCTTTAGCAATATTTTCGATTGCTCTGAAATCTTTAATTTTCTGATCTTCAATCTCAATAATTAAAAAATAGTTACATCGACCAAACCTAGGATCAATATTACTATCCAAAGTTTTTCCATCAGCACTTATTGCAATTTTCATTTACTCTCCTAGCTTTTATTTATTTAAAAAATATGTTTCATCCATTAACAAAATAATATGTAATTATTGTTTTTATAATATGAATTTGTAAAAATAGTATTTGATTGCTTTAAAATCATTGTCTACATTATTTATCTTAACACTATTTGCTTATGTTAAACAATAAATATTTTTAACTGAACTTATTTATTTATATTAATAAGTTACTTTTTAGCAAATTATATAAATAAATATAATCTTAGATGCCTGTCGTTGAATATCCCCAATATTTTTAACCCATTAAACACAATATTCCTATGGTTGAAACAATAAATCAGTATACGAAAATCTTATACACAATAGTTAACAGATAAAATCATTTAATATTTATTAAGGAATCAAACTTTTAAAATTTATATTTAGTATATATTTAATCTAGTATTTTAATTCTCTATAAAGATACTTAAAATATTATGTTGCAAGAAATGCTTTTTTAAAACATTTTTTTCTTGCTATTATTACCATATTTATGCAAGTATATTATTGAAAGCATTATTTATTAATAACAAAAAAAGGCAAAATGAAAGAAAAATTTTCGAATATTTTTAAAGAATTTCAACAATTTGCAATCAAGGGTAATGTAATAGATTTAGCTATTGGTGTAATAATTGGTGGTGCTTTTGGCAAGATTGTAACTTCTTTGGTCTCTGATGTAATTATGCCACCTATTGGATTGTTGCTTGGTGGAATAGATTTTTCCAATCTGGCTGTTACTTTAAAAAAAGCAGGGGATAGCACAGAAACTGTTACTATTAATTACGGTTTGTTTCTAAACACTTTGATAGATTTCCTAATAATATCTTTTGTGATTTTTATTCTAATTAGACAAGTCAATAAGTTGAAAAAGAAAGAAGAAGCAATGCCCAATCCGATACCTGAAGACACTATTTTGCTACGCGAAATTAGAGACATATTGAAAAAAAGTAAAAAATAGAAATGTTTACTCGGTAATATGCACTTCTCGAATACGAAAAATAATAATTAAAAAAACGATAAGTTTTATATTTTATGTTTTTTTAATAAAAAAGCTTTATCTCATATTTAAACAAGAAAATAAAAAACAAATATTTTCCATTAAAAATGTTGATTTATAAATTTAATAACAATTTAAAACAACTATAAATTTATAAAACATCTTTAATTATGTATTCATATACATAATTAAAATTTAAATTCGTTTTGAAAATATATTGTAAACTATTTCTTTTTTAGTTCATCTATTTTAGATTTTGGAAGTTTTTTTGTGCAAAAGAACCAATCATAACAAGTCATATTCTTTCTATCCTCCATTCTTTCTTTCGCGACTCCGCAAGAGCCAGCAGTCGGCACAATAACATCATCTCCTGGTTGCCAATCAGCAGGCATAGCGACATTGTAAGCATCAGCTGTTTGTAAACCTATTAGTATGCGATAGATCTCATCAAAATTTCTTCCTAAGCTTAAAGGATAATACAGTATAGTACGAATTATTCCTTTGGGGTCAACAAAAAATACTGCACGCACAGCTTTAGTCGAACTTTCACCTTCTTGTATCATACCGTACTGTTTCGACACCTCCATAGTAATATCTTCAATCAATGGAAATTTCACTTCAACATTTTTCATTCCCTTATATTCTATCTTCTCTTTCAAGGTTCTGAGCCAAGCGATATGGCTATACAAACCATCAACCGAAAGACCAAGAAGTTTACAGTTAGCTTCAGTAAATTTTTTTTCCATACTAGCAAATGTCATAAATTCAGAACTACAAACAGGAGTAAAATCTGCAGGATGACTAAAAAATATCACCCAACTTCCCTTAAAATCTTTTGGAAAATTAACTTCACCTTGAGTGGTAACCGCCTTAAATTCTGGTGCTTTGTCACCAATTTTTGGCATAGAATTACATTGATTTAGCTTTTCATTTTCATTATTCACACAACCTCCACATTTATTAATAATTGTGTAATTTCTAACTTTGACGAAATACATATACTATATTTAATTGTCTGCCTACTCCTCTCGCCAAGATATAATACTTACATCTTTTAAATACGGAAACCCGGGAGGAGAGTGCCCCAAGTCTGGTTCATAATGAATTTCATTGTACCTAGAATTAGATTGTCCATCTGCCTGCAATAAAAGCATACTATATAAAGATATATTCGAACCCTTCAGTGTTAATTTGTTATACCGATTTGGACCATGATTTATAGAATATATGCTTTTTAATTGCGAAATAAAGCTAGCACTCCATGTCTGAGATTCTAATAAATCATTTAAAGATGCGAAGTCACCATCTTTCATATAAGGAAGGTATTTACACACCGAAGCATATTGAGGAATACCACAATTATATATAGGGCCCTCAAATGTTTGCCTGGCATTATCAATTTGGGTAACGAAATTTGTTCTTGCCATTATCCCAATTTTGGCTTGGGGTGATGTATATTCCAAATTCATGGCCTTTATATTTATCCAAGTATCAGACACCAAAGAAACTTTACTATTCCACTTTCCACCAAGTATTGTGATAGTATTACCTGGCATTTCATTTACGGCTCCGTGTAAATAGATTTTTCTTGTATTGTCAAAATATATAATTTTATGTTTGCTATCAGACTCTAGTTCAGTAGTTTTAATATCAAAGCAAGCATACCTTGAAAATGTTCTCTTGTCGGAACTTAAACTGTCCCATATTGGATAAAAAGCTATCCTATCTTCAAAAAAGTAAACTCCCAACCCATATGACATATATATTTGCTTTGAACATTCTCCCGGCCTGTTATTCATATCAAAGTAATAAGGAGCCCCATCTTCTAGTGCTTTTTCTTTCAATTCGTCAAAATATTTATCATTTATCACAGTACCAGCATCTATACTAGCCACTGGAAATTTTCTGTTTTCTGGTGGCACGCCGGCACCCCACACTGCGGGACACTTAAATACATATTTATTGGGTAGCAAAGGGAAGGTTATGATTTCCGATTTACATTCTTGGTAGTCGGGGTCATTTGGATTATGTATCAAAGGACCAGTTTCTACCAAGCCCTGATGTGCCGATTCAACTGTATAATTCGAATCAATAATTCCTTTAAAATTTATTGGTCCATTGCTATGCACAGGACCATGAATATGATACTCGGATGAAATATCCATGATTTTATATGTCGGAGTAAGATTTGTATATTTTATAGTATAAGAACTGATCTTTGGTGTAATATTTGTATTTGTAGTGCTTAAAGTTGCATTTACTTGTAAAAACGGCTTGTTTAAATAATTTTGATTCATTATATTTCTTAAATCACATGGGCTACTCGCCGTACAACTCCATGGAGCCGTCCAACTTGTCCAGTCAGATCCATCTTCACTTATTCTAAAACGATATTTAATATCTATTGACGCGTTGCTATCAGCGTCATACGCTTCTGGAATAAATAAATCCCAAATCTTCCATGTTTCAGAACCATATATTTGTGTCGGTGCGGTAGTATGTGTAGCAGTGGTTTTACCGTTAGCTATGTCTATCATTAACTCACCACCATCCGGAGCTGGCTCATCAAGCTTGGTATCAATATTCTCTCCCTGTTGCCAATCTTCTTTGGAGGTTAAAGTAATTGTTTGTTGTGTTGGTGTATCATTTACACCTGTGTAGCCATCACCAAATATTGCGTATTTGGTTAATGAATTTGTACCTATCTCTACTACAATCTTCTTAATAGGACCACCGCTTTTTAGTTGCCCTTCGGAGCGAACAATAGGGTTTCCTCCTGTGGATAGGGGATCCTTAATGTATAGCTTATAATTTCCGATTTCTCTCCTTCCATCAGAGTATTTGTGTTCATAAGGTCCTTTGTAGCCCACTAATTCCGGTCTCTTTTTACCAAGTGAACTTTCAGCATCAATCAATTTATCACAATTAGATAGGGGAGTTTCAACTTCATTTACCTCACCATCTGCATAATATACTAAATCACAATAATCATCGGGATAGTGTTGCATATGCCATAAATAATAATTTACTCCAGCCTCAGCAATAGATAAAGCCGATATCTTCTTGTTGCTAATAGTAGTGCTTTTAATATTGGCTATAGAGTAGCTTACAAGCGCTGTTGCGTAAGCAAAAAAGAGAGCAGCAAATACTAAGATGATAGGGAGAAAAAAAGCTTTCTTTTGATTTGACTTCAATGATTTACAAAGCATTTAAATTCCTAAATTTAATTTTAGTGGTTTGGGTCATAATTTTGTTTGGATCAACCGGATTCCCGCCTAAATAAATATTCAATTGTATCGACTGTATAAATATCCCCTTGGTGATGCTACCTGTTGTATTATCAAAAGGAATCTGGTCGTCGTTTTTATCAAAATAATTAAACAAAGGCTTATCTTCATTGTATTTTACATCACTTACTATCAATCTAATATTTTCCTCTTTATATGTGGCTTGATTATTCTCATCTAGCTCATCAAATTCTGCTATACCAATTTTAAATTGATAGTTTCCATCTTTATTTTCAAGAAAATATCGTACTTTATCAGGATAAAGTGACTCCTCTTCTAAAGCATAATAACGTAAAAATTCCAACTCATCAGCTTTAGCAATACTAATATTTATACCTGCTCTTGTAGTAAACTCAAAATCCCTAATAATTTTTGCCATATCTTCTGAATATTTATTAGTTAACTGAGTGACTTTATAAGTTTTGATACTGGAAGATGTTAACTGCGCCATAAGTAACGACATTGAAGATATTAAAAAGATTGAAACCAATATCTCCACCAATGATACACCTTTTTTTTTAGAAGTCAGCATTGTACTCATTCATTAATTTGAAAATAGTTGCGTAATTTAATCTCTCCATTTTGATTAGAAATAATAATATCGTAGCTCCCTACTTCTGCGTTAGATAAATTAAATAAACAAAATAAACTACCATATCCATTTGGAGGATC
>CAYMCH010000036.1:0-7116 GCA_964389035.1 uncultured Candidatus Saccharibacteria bacterium
ACTGGCTTTGCACTTTAATACAGTAGCAAGTGAGGCGATGATAGCTTTTTGTGCTGTGGCACAAGGCCTATATGGTGAAAACCATTCATATAGAGATAAAGATGGCTCAGCGGCTCAAGCAGCAGAGTTTGCCTATCGTTTAAGAAATATGACACAGGAAGCAGTGAAGTTAGCCTATAACGGCGAAGAAGGCAGAACAATATTTGATGCTCAGAAGGACTTATTTGGTGGACAAGGTCAAGAGAAAGGATCGGCAAATGATACAGTGGAAGCACCTCCGATTGTTGAAGATGTTGTGGGGGCAAAAGAAACCGGAAGCGGCGATAAACAAGTGGAGACTTCAAAAAGACTGGATGAAGATTTAGACGCGTTGAGGACATTATCAAAAACAGGTTTGCCAGCATTATTCAATGAATTAGATCGAGTGCAAGCTGGTCAGAACGATCAAAGGGATTTTGAATTCGTTGCTGATGATATGGATACCCCGATTATTTTAACAGAGTCCTCAGGCGAGGTGACAGAATCAATAGGAGAGTTATTGCAAGTAATTAAAAATATTCAGGAATTGTGTCGCGATGAAAGTATAGCAATTGAAGAAAAAAATAGTATGTATATTCAAGAAATGGGAAAACTACAAGGTTTGTTGGAACAAAGGTATGGCATAACTCCGCAAAAAAGCGAGCCAGGGAGTGGATATGACCGCCGTAGTCAACAGGTAGTGGGGAGAGTAAAAACCGGCGACCCGTTATTGGCGGGCAAAGTAGCAGAATCAAGAAGGTATGGTTTAAATAATCCGGATTATGTTTATCAGGCGAAAAATGGGGTTGTGGGTAGAACGCAAACCATTGGCTATGAAACGGTTACTGTTTATGAATATGATCCAAGCACTTCGGATGGTAATAGCCAAAAAAGTCCGGCAGTTGTTCCGCAAAGCGAAAGAGATGATTCTAAAGTTGGTCCATCTTCGGAATCAGATGGTTCGGAAAATCCCGCAGGAGGGAGTGAAAGCGATAGAGAGCAAGTAAAAACAAAATCTTCAGACCCTAAAAAAACTACAGCAGAGAGAGAAAGAGAATCAAAGGATGTCGGAGCCTTCGATTTAATTAGACTAATCCGCTCCAAAGATGGCGATGTTGAGGAAAATATAACAAAGCTTGTCGGACTGCAAGATCGAATAAATTCTACTAGCGATCTGACAGCCGGAGCAGATGTGATGATAGCGAATAGGCACGAAAAAGAAGCGGAAAATTTTTTGCGAAAAGCGGAAGAAATTAACCCAGAGAATGAAAATGTTCAATATCAGCTTCAAACTTATTGTGTTATAGCAAGATTCTATACTAGGTTTAATAATTTTAACGACGATAGATTAGGTATAGCTCTTTCTTGTCTTAATAAAGCGAGAGAGATAGCGGGTGATCGTCCCGTCGGTCTTATTTCCGATGTTCAAAAAGAAATTGCAAAAAAAGCAGGACCAATTCGTATGCTTAGGATAAGAAAATAAAAATTGTATCGTTTAAAGAATGCAATAAATTACTTTGTATAAAAGATGAAAAGCTGTAGGAGTATTTTATTAACAGCTCGAGGTAAAAATATATACCACTAGCGTTTACAAAGGTGAAAAGGACAGATCAGCAATAAATAATTGGCTTTGTGGAAAGATACTAATGCGGTAATAGTGAATGGCTGGTATATTAGAATAAAGAAACAAAAAATTCTAAAATAAAAAGCACTAGAATAATTTGGGGCTATATTTGTGTGAACTTATGATTTTAAAAATAAAAAAAATTCATCCCAAAGCTAAGATTCCCAAATTCGCTTTACCTGGCGATGCAGGCATGGATCTGTTTGCTATGGAGAACAAAATAATCAAACCGAATGAAATTATCGCTATTAAGACAGGAATCTCTATCGAGCTACCGAATAACTATGTAGGTCTAATTTGGGACAAAAGTGGTTTGGCATTCAAAAACGGTATTAAAACCATGGGAGGGGTTATCGATTCTGGATATCGTGGTGAGATTGCAGTAATACTGACAAATTTATCTCTAGATACTTATGAAATTAAGCAAGGCGATAAAATTGCTCAAATGTTAGTTCAGAAGATCGAACATCCAATTATTACGCAAGTGGATGAACTAGGTGATACCGAAAGAGACAAAAAAGGTTTTGGTTCAACGGGGAGGAAATAAATGAAAAAACATAATTACCCCGGACTATTTGTAGCTTTTGAAGGATTAGATGGCTCGGGATCATCAACTCAAGTCGATTTACTTAAAGACCGATTGCGCAAAGATGGGATAAAAGCTTTTGACACTAAGGAACCAACAAATAATATTATAGGTGGCATAATTCGTGGTGCGTTAACTCGTGAAATAGCTTTTTCTCCAGAGGGGTTACAGCTTTTATATGCTGCTGATAGGTCGCATCATTTAAAGCGAGAAATTATACCAGCGCTAGAAGCTGGCCATACCATTATCACTGATCGTTACCATTTTTCGACTATTGCATTTGGCTCTTTGAAGCTTGATTATAATTGGCTTGTTGAGCTGAGTAAATATTTTATTTTGCCTGACATAACATTTTTTATCGAAGTATCACCTAAAGAGTGTTTAAGAAGAATAAATAAAAGTAGGTTAAATAAAGAATTTTTTGAGGAAGAGGAAAAATTAAAAAGTGTATTAAAATATTATAAAAAACTAGTAAATGATAAAAAATTTGGAATCTTTAGGGTAGATGGAGAAAGAGAACCACAAGTAATTCACGAAGAGATATATAAAATATTTCACGATAAATGTAGGCAATATCATTAAAGGAAGAACAAATGAAACAATATTTAGGTTTACTACAAAAGATTTTAGATGAAGGCGTGGATCGTGATGATAGAACAGGAGTAGGGACTCGTGGCATCTTTGGGCATCAAATGCGGTTTGATTTGAGTAAAGGATTTCCTTTGGTAACTACAAAAAAGGTATATGCTAAGGCGTTTATTTACGAGACACTCTGGTTTTTAAAAGGAGATACAAATATTAAATATCTAAATGATCATGGTGTGAGTATTTGGGATGAGTGGGCAGATAAAAAAGGAGAGCTGGGACCAGTATACGGTAAACAATGGGTGCGGTGGGAAGGTCCAAATGGCGAAAAAATTAACCAAATTGCTCAAGTTCAAGATATGTTAAGAAATAATCCAGATTCCAGGCGTATAATTGTTAGTGCTTGGAATGTCTCGGATATTCAAGGTCTAATAAAGGGGCAAAAATCAGCACCGCCTGCTTGTCATACTTTATTTCAATTTTTTGTAGCCAACAATAAATTGTCTTGCCAGCTATACATGAGAAGCAATGATGCATTTTTGGGTGCGCCTTTTAATATTGCTCAGTATGCTATGCTAACAATGATGTTGGCTCAGACTTGTAATTTGGAATTAGGAGAGTACATCCATACCAATGGAGATGTTCACTTATATCAAAACCATATCGATCAAGCTAAACTACAGTTAACTCGTAAGCCTAGAAAATTGCCTAAATTAAAATTAAACCCTAAAGTTAAAGATATCTTTGATTTTAAATACGAAGATTTTGAGATAGTAGGATACGATCCGTATCCGGCTATCAAAGCAGATATTGCTGTTTAGCTAAACTAAACAGAAGAGACAATAAACAAGAAACCTGCCTGCCGGCAGGCACGGCAATAACCAAACGGATATAAAATGAAAAAAAATAATAAACCCACAATAAGCTTAATTGCAGTTGTTGCTAAAGATCGAGGTATTGGTAAAGACAACAAGTTGCTTTTTGATATCCCAGAAGATTTAAAGCATTTTCGTAAAATTACTATGGGCCACACAGTTATAATGGGTTACAACACTTACAAATCATTGGGTAATAAAGCTTTGCCAAAACGTCGGAACATTGTTCTGTGTTTTGACGACTTGACTCTAATTGATGCGGAAGTGTTTAAGTCTATTGACGAAGCATTAGATACGGTGAAGAATGAAGAAGAGGTGTTTTTTATCGGTGGGGCTAGTATATATCATGAAGCTATTAAAATTGCCGATAAATTGTATCTTACAGAAGTTGAAGGAACCAAAGAAGCAGATACCTATTTTCCTATCTATACAAGTTTTCATAAGAAAAAAAAATTAGGCGATGGAGTGTATAATAAAATTAAATATAGTTTTTATGAATATGAAAAATAATTGGCAAAATATTTTAGAAAAAAAAGTAAAAGAGTATCTAGATGGTTATTCTGCTTGCCATGATTATTGGCATTTATGTAGAGTTCGCGATAATGCTTTAGAGATTGCAGAAGAGATAGAATCAGATGTAGATGTTTTAATAGCTGCGGCTCTTTTACATGATGTCGGCTATAAGGGCAATGAACATAACAGCCAGAACCATTTTTTGTATAGTATGGAGATTGCAAAAGAGTGGTTACCGGAGATTGGTTTTCCAAAAGAGAAAATACCTTCTGTATTGGAGGCAATTCGTCTCCACGATAATTATTACTGGGAAGATGGCGGAGAAAGAACTAATCATACTGAGTCTTTGATAATTCAAGATGCTGATAGAATAGATGCTATTGGAGTAATCGGGACGACAAGAATAATTTATTATTTTGGAGAAAAAGGATACCCTATATTTAGTCAAGAATCAGCACCAAAAAGTAGTAAAGTTTTGCAAAATCACGATTTGATTGATCAAATAGCAAGGTCGACTTTAAAGAAATGGCATTATCTAAATTATGATATTTCAAAAAAAATATCAAAAAATAGTAACGATTTTGCTACCAAATATTATGAATTACTAAAAAATAATTTGAATGAATATCACAAAAAGGAGCTTGATGAGTTTAAAAAATAGTGATGAAACAATTTATAAAATAATTGAACTAGAGAAAAAGCGTCAGAGTGAAGGGCTGGAGATGATTGCCTCAGAAAATTATGTTTCTGAAGCTGTTTTGGAGGCTCAGGGTTCGATTCTTACCAATAAATATGCCGAGGGCTATAGTGGTCATCGCTATTATGGGGGATGTAGTGAGATTGATAAAATTGAAACACTTGCTATCGAGCGGTTAAAAAAATTATTCAAATGCAAATATGCCAATGTTCAGCCACATTGCGGTTCGAGTGCCAATATGGCTGCTTACTTTGCGACTATTAAGCCGTGCGATAAGATATTGGGTCAAAGTCTTGACGCCGGTGGTCACCTAACACATGGAGCTAAAGTATCATTTTCGGGCAAAATATACGAATCACATTCATATGGTTTGAATAAAAAATCTGGATTGCTTGATTATGATGAAATAATGGATATTGCCAAAAAAATTAAGCCGCAAGCTATAATGTGTGGTTTTTCGGCTTACCCTAGAAAAATTGATTTTAAAAAATTTAAAGAGATTGCTGATAAAGTAGGAGCAGTATTAATCGCTGATATCGCGCATATTGCCGGATTGGTGGTAACTGGTTTTCACCAATCACCAATTGGAATTGTTGATATTGCAACTTCTACTACTCACAAAACTTTGCGTGGACCTCGAAGTGGCATTGTTATGACTAACGATGAAGAGTTAGCCAAGAAAATCGACAAAGCCATATTTCCCGGACTTCAAGGTGGACCATTGGAACATATTATTACTGCTAAAGCAGTGGCATTTGGCGAGGCGTTGCAACCAGAGTTTAAAAAATATATCGAACAGGTTTTAAATAACATGCAAACTTTTGCCAAGACTTTGATGAGCTTTGATTTTGACTTAATTACTGGTGGTACTGATAATCACTTGATATTAGTTGATCTGCGTAGTAAAGGAATTACTGGCAAAGATTTTGAGACTGCACTTGATAAAGCTGGCATTACGGTTAATAAAAATGCTATACCGCACGATCCAAATCCACCTCAGGTTACTTCTGGTATTCGAGTCGGCACGGCTGCATTAACAACCCGAAATATGGGTGTAGCTGAGATGCAACGGATAGCCGAAATGTTCAATATAGTAGCCGAAAATATAGATGATGAAAAAGCTTTGGCTAAGGTAAAATCAGAAGTAAAAGACATGGTCAAAGATTTTCCAGTACCAGGGATAAGATAGGTTTTTAGGTCGTAGGTTTTAGCTTTTTAGGTTCGAATCAGATTTTTTTAAACTAATTTTTTGAGGAAAAATATGATAATAGGTATAACTGGATGGTTCGCGGCTGGTAAAGATACAGTTTGTGACTATTTGGAAAAAAAGGGTTTTGAAAAAATTTCTCTTTCTGATATTATTCGCGAACATTGTACTGAGGAAGGTATTGAACATTCTCGTGATAATTTACGAAACATGGGCAACTCTCTTCGCGAGAAATATGGTCCAGATTATTTAGCTAAAGAAGCCTTAAAAAGAATGCAAGCAAACTGTAAAAAGAAAAATTTTGTGATACCTTCAGTGCGACAACCAGCAGAAGTAGAGATACTTCGGAAAGATCCTAATTTTCATCTTTGGGAAATTTATGCACCACAAAAAACTAGATATGAGCGTTTGATCAAGCGGGCTCGTGGAGAAGATGAAGTATCAATTACTTTTGAAGAGTTTGTTAAAAAAGAAGAAGCAGAAATGGGAGATGGTCCAAATTGCCAACAAGTTGATAAAGTAATTGAAGAATGCGATTTTCAGATTGATAATTCCGACGATTTTGCAGATTTATTCAAAAGAATTGATAAAGTGCTGGAGGGAATGAATGAGTGATATAAATAATAAAATTAAAATATTTCATACAGAATCCAGACGTCCTAACAAAGATCAATACTATTTAGAAATTGCTGAAGCGGTAGCTCAAAGGAGCACATGTTTGAGTGTTTGTTTTGGCGCGATTATTGTTAAAGACGACCAAATTATTTCAACTGGTTATGTTGGAGCTCCGAGAAAAACGAAAGATTGTATGGAGTTGGGATATTGTATTAGGCGACGGAAAAACATTCCTTCAGGGACTGGATATGAAATGTGTCGATCAGTTCACTCTGAGATGAATGCTATTATCAATGCTGCTAGAGCAGGTGTCTCATTGCTTGGGGGCGATATGTATTTACATTGTACAAAAAGAGAAGCTGACAATACCTTAAAATTAGTCAAAGCATATCCTTG
>CAYMCH010000036.1:7126-10125 GCA_964389035.1 uncultured Candidatus Saccharibacteria bacterium
CTTGTTTGTTGTGTAAAAAAATGATTATTAATGCTGGTATTAGAAGATTTGTTGGTCACGACGAAAAAGGTAACATTGAAGAATATTACATTGATGATTGGGTCAAAGATTGGCAAACACTAGAGGATATTTCTAGCGGTAAAGAACTTTATAAAACCGAATATACGAGTGCCGATATAAAAAAGATGTCTAGTAAAAAGAAATAATTCATATTTTTACGCCCCTATTGCAGAATTATCTTATTTTTTGTAGAATGTGGTTAAATTGTTCACCTGTTTTATTGATTCGGATTCACCAACCGATGAAAAACAGCGCAGACTCGAGCGAATCCCTCACTCAGAAAATTATCAAAAATTGTACCCAAATTGCGTTTGATCTACAAACTGTTAAAGCAATTTAATTTTCTGAGTGAGGGAGAACGAGTAAATTAAGATCCAATCGAGATGGAATCTCTCACCCAAAAATTACTATGAATTGTGTTTATGTTCTCCAAAGCCTAGTTGCTGATATTTATTACATCGGTTATTCTAGTGATGTAAAAAAGCGTTTAGCCCAACACAATTCAGGGCAATCACAATACACTCGACAACACATGCCGTGGAAGTTAGTATATTGTGAAATATATCAAAACGAAAAATTTGCACGCGATCGTGAAAAGCAGCTAAAGAGGCATGGTCAAGCATGGACGGCTCTGAAAAAACGCGCTGGATTGTAATTTTTGGGTGAGAGAGAACCCTTCCGAAGTACTTCGATTTCTCGAGAATGTGGGTCTTTTTTGTTAAAAGGGATTTCAAATGGATAAAAATATTGGCGCCATAGTAATAATTTACAAAATAGAAGAAGGTATATACTATTACCTTTTACCAACTCAGACAAGCGGTATTGTTAATATTATTGGAGGCGGAAGCAAGCCGGAGGATAAGGATTCTGAGGCGAATATTAGGCGTGAGATTGCCGAAGAAACTTCACTGCGAGATAATGATTACGAATTAAAAGAGACTTCTTTAATACACGGGTTCACTTACGGAGAAAACAAGCCGGAGCGTGCAGGAAAAAGCTGGCGGAATGAAGTATTTATCGCCAGAGTGTCGCCGGAGGTAAAAATTGAACCGTCGAACGAGATTGAAAGTTTGGATTGGTACAACGCTGATGAAGCTATAAAAATATTATCATTCAATGATATGAAAGAAATATTTGAGAAATCAGTAAAAATAGTGGAGGGGAAATGAAGAAAAAATCGATCGTTTTTAGTTGTGCAATATCACTTCCGCCAGTAATGCTCTCGTTGTTGTATTATGTCGAGGGAATCGTGAGCTGGATTTGGGTTGTCTTATTAGTTGTGATGATATATCGATCAATCTTAAGATTAAAAAATAAAAAACCAAAAAAAAATTATGATAAAGTTATGACAATTATATTACCGACGACAGTTATTTGGGTAATTACATCGCAACTGATAACGATATTAACTGATAATTATCAATATATCTTGTGTTATGCTTTTTTGTTTGTAGCTGTTATGTATGATATTTGGGCTATTTCTCGAATCTGTAACATTAAGAGCAAGAATAAGATCAAAGCATGGTATATATTACTTGCTATTATGACAGCGATTACAGTATTTGTGTATTTTTACAAAACCTATTCCATTAAAAAAACTTTTAATACTAAAGACAATAGTGCAGAGAAAGGCATGTTTTCAGACCTTCCCATGAAGACTTTTGGTGGGGGTTGCGGCAGCTCGTCGTGGTGGTAAAAATAGTAATATTCGAATATTGAAATATGAGCACACATCAACAAATTAAACTTTCTGTGCCAGCGTTATTCAACGATGAAATGATTGATTTTTATCATAGTATCAATATCAGTCATAAAAATAATGATGTATATATCGCCGAAGTTTATGGCTCATTGCCAAAAAATACTGCTAGAGAAACACGCCGGTTGCCTGTAATTTCTATTAAAAATTTAATCAAATTTGCGCATAAATTAGCTGAAATAAAAATAGATTTCAACTACGCATTAAATTCTACTATCATCGATCGAAATATTATAGAAAAAGACATTAAACCCTTGCTTGATATATTGGTTTCAGAAGGCATAAATACATATACGGTATCCTCAACGTTTTTGTTAAGCTATTTGCACGAAAACTATCCCAATATAAATTTAGTATTAAGTACGATCGCCGGCTCAGACTCAATCAAAAAAGTTAATCAAGCTAAATATTTTGGAGCGAATAGGATTATTCTGGACTTGAAAACCACCAGAAACTTCATGTTCCTTAAAAATATTCATCAAATTATAGACATCGAATATGAGATAATGGTTAATGAATTTTGTGGAGATTGCTTAATGAGAAATACTCATTATAATATGCAATCAATAGGTAACGCTGACATGAAATTAAATTCAGAGATTCATTATCCTTACGATATTTGCGGAAAAATGTTCATGTCGAAGAAATCTGATATTTTGAAAGGTTTTTGGATACTGCCTGAATGGATGAAAATTTATAAAAGATACGGAATTGGTTGGATGAAAATTACTGGTAGGACGATAAGAGACATTGAATGGCACAAGAAACTAATTACCAGCTATGTTAGTATGGCTAGTCCTGACAATATTATGGAGCTTGCCCCGATAATATTAAATTCAAAAAAAGAGGAAGGTTTACTACCAGAATATACTCTACAGATAGACAACATTATTAAAAGCGATTATCTGGATCATTTTATTAATAAAAAGTACGACTGTGATAATGAGTGCGGAATAACATGTGATTATTGCGATAAATTAGAAAGGAAAATATGAAAACAATACACAAAATTGCAGCAATGGTCATTAAAAACAATAAATTTTTAATGGTGCGCAAAACCAGCAAAGATATCTGGACCAATCTTGGTGGCAAGCCGGAAGCGGGGGAAACAAAGGAAGAAGCGTTGCTGCGAGAAATTAAGGAAGAGCTTGATTGCGAGGCTGAGATTGTTAAATATTTG
>CAYMCH010000037.1:0-6055 GCA_964389035.1 uncultured Candidatus Saccharibacteria bacterium
ATAGCTGGCATTTACAATATGGAGTTAAATGAAAAGGAGTTTTGAAAGAGGTCTAATGTTTAATAAATCATCGTTTAGCTTGAACCGTCTTTTTTGTATTTAAAATTAGTTGGTTATTTTGATATAATAGTAATGAGGGAAGGCAATACAATTAAATAGCTTGTCCTTTGAACGTCTCTTAAATGGGTCATAAGCAAAGGATGGCATATCGGTAGAATTATTAATATATCGCGGAGGTAAAGATGAAAGTTTCCATCAAGACCAAAGGCGTAGTATTAACTTCCAAGCAGAAATCCCAGATTGAAAAGAAAGTAATGAGACTCAAGAGATTTGTTTCTCAGGTTGAACCGGTTACAGTAGAGATTAGCTTTTTAGATGAAAACGGTATTACGAAGGGAGGGAAAGATCAGAAGGTTAGTATAAATGCGATTTTACCCAAAGATAAAATATTTATTGAAGAAGTAGATGATCGAGCTTTAAGAGCGTTTCAATATGCATACAAAAATCTAGAGAGAAGATTAAGAAGGTATTCAGAAAAGAGATTAGATATCAAAAGAAGAGGTAAAGATAGCTTAAAAAATATGGCTTCTGTTGTTGGCGGGGCGGTAGGAAAAATTGTGCCAAGAGGAAAAAATAAAAAATAGTATTATCTTGGATTATTATACTAAATAAGATTTTATCATACTTAATTTATGATACAAAAAAAACAAGCAAATTTATTTAAACAAAGGTGAGAGATGGATTCAGAAATATTGGAAAAAATTAAAGAAGGAAAATCAATTGCAATGTTGGCACCATCTTTTCCAATTGATTTTAAATACCCAAATATTATTGGTATGTTACGAGAGTTGGGATTTGACAAGGTTTGCGAACTTACTTACGGTGCGCGTATGGTTAATTGGTGGTATGTAGAATATATCAAAGAACATCCAAATCAAAAATACTTTATTGCCTCTCCATGTCCCACAATTGTTGCTTATATTAAGGCGAAATATCCACGATTATTACAATATATGATGCCTTATGCATCACCAATGTTATCAATGGCGAGGATTCTAACAAAGCATTATCCAGATCATAAGATTATCTTTATTTCACCTTGTTTGGCAAAACGAAATTTAGAGGTCTCACAGTATAAAAATGAAATTGACGGTGTTATTACTTTTAAAGAACTAAACGATATTTTTAATAATAAAGGCATACGCCAAGAGGATTTTAATCGTCAGTATCAGTTTGATTCATTGATTCATGAATATACAAAAATATATCCAATTTCTGGAGGATTGGCGGGGACTTCACATCTTTCAAAAATATTTAGCAAAAATGAAGTTTTTATCGAAGATGGTATTACTAATATTGATCCAGTTCTAAAACAATTGAACGAAGGTAATTCCTCATATCGATTTTTAGA
Organism: uncultured Candidatus Saccharibacteria bacterium; assembly: GCA_964389035.1. Taxonomy (GTDB): domain Bacteria; phylum Patescibacteriota; class UBA1384; order XYA2-FULL-43-10; family XYA2-FULL-43-10; genus CAYMCH01. The sequence goes on from CAYMCH010000037.1 coordinate 1,412, forward strand.
TATTTTGAACTGCAAGGGTGGATGTATTGGCGGACCAGCGATTGTGAATCAGCAATTAAGTACTGATGAACGAAGAGATAAGGTAAAAAGATATCTCAATGAATCAAGCGAGAGGAATCTTGGCTCTCATCGTGGGCGCTTGGAATATGCGGAGGGAGTGGATATGAAGGTTAATTTGTGATTTATCTAGCCCTTACAACCACCGATGCCTCTGATTGGAGAGCTAAGATCAACGAAATTGATGAATTAAATTTGTCAGAAATTTCTCTTTTCCCTACGGTTTTAAGTTCCGATAAACGCCAAGAATTATATATTTTATTAGAAAAAACTCAATTAAAAAAGGCTCCTTTTGTTCATTTGCGTCATGATATGTATGGCGAAGAAATAGATTATTTAATTAATAGATGGGGAACAAAAGTTTTTTGTACTCATTCTAGACCAGATTCTATAGAAGTGTTAAGGCAAGATACTCGTTTGGCTAGAATGACAGCTGTAGAAAATGCTTGTCATATTGATAAATATTTTTTAGAAGCATTGAAAATTTCACCTAGAATTTGCTTGGATATCTCACATTATCATGATAAGTATTTTCTTCAGAAAAAAAATGAGTACAATATAGTTAAAGATGCTTTAAATAATTATCCAGTATTGTGTAATCATGTATCTGCCATACAAGTAGATCCTTTTTCTGAATATCAGATCGAGGAAGGAATAAATGAATTGATTTATGAAAGTCACACGTTTTCGAACTTAAATGAGTTTGATTATATTGTTCATTACAAAAAATATTTGTCAAAGTATATTGCCGTTGAAGTGGAAAATACTTTTTTAGAGCAATTAAAAGCTAAAAAATATATTAAGAAAGTCTTAAACTGTAGTCGATGAGCTAATTCATCATTGTTTTTGCATAATTATCGTGCTAGAGTTGTAGATAGCTGAATTTCAGCGTAATTTTTTAGCGTTTAACAAAGGATAAATATGGGTTTATTGGATAAAATTGTTGGAAGCTCGTATAAAAAAGTAATCGATAAATTACAAAAAACTGTTGATGAAATAAATAATTTTGAAAAAGAAGTCACAAAATACAAACCAGAGGATTTCTCAGCAAAAACTGTGGAATTTAAGAAGCTTCTTGTCGAAGCTGATGGAGATTACGATAAAGAACAAAAGATTTTGGCTGAGATCACCCCGCAAGCTTTCGCTATGGTGCGTGAAGTATCCAAACGGCTTTGGGGTGAACGTCATTTTGATGTACAAATTATTGGCGGTTTAGTTTTGCATCAAGGGAAGATTGCCGAGATGAAAACTGGTGAAGGTAAAACTTTAGTAGCCACCTTGCCTTTGTATCTAAATGCATTAGCCAGACATGGTGCGCATCTGGTTACAGTGAACGATTATCTTTCAAAACATCAGGGTGAGGGTATGGGCGATGTATATCATTATTTAGGTTTGACCACCGGTGTTATCCAAAGCAATCAAACTACTTATAAATTCCATAAAAGCAAGGACTATAAACATTATTCTGAATGTGATGGTTCTAATCTGATCCCTTGTTCTCGCAAAGAAGCTTATGCTTGTGATATCACTTATGGAACAAATAATGAATTTGGTTTTGATTATCTACGTGATAATATGGCACCTAGCGTAGAAGCTTGTAGCCAAAGAGAATTATATTATGCAATCGTAGATGAAGTTGATTCAATTTTGATTGATGAAGCTAGAACGCCGTTAATTATCTCGGCTCCGGCTGAAGAATCAGCCTCTCTTTATCAGCAGTTTGCAGGATTGGTTCCTAAATTGAAAGCCGAAGAAGATTATATTGTCGATGAAAAGGATCGGGCGGTTACTCTAACTGATTCTGGTATTGCTGCTATGGAGAAAATGCTTGGCATTGAAAATATTTATCAAAGCGACAGTATATCTTTGGTTCATCATTTGGAACAGGCGCTAAAAGCTCATGCCTTATTTAAAAAGGACAAAGATTATGTAGTTAAAGAAGGAGAAATTGTTATAGTTGATGAATTCACAGGACGTTTGATGGTGGGTCGTCGTTATAACGAGGGTCTACATCAAGCTATTGAAGCAAAAGAAAATGTCGAGGTCAAACGGGAATCGCAAACTTTAGCTACTATTTCATTTCAAAATTTATTTAGAATTTATAGCAAATTGTCAGGCATGACAGGTACTGCTGCCACTGAGGCGGAAGAGTTTTATAAAATATACAAGCTAGATGTTGTGGAAATTCCAACCAATAAGCCTGTGGCTCGTATTGATATGCAGGATAGAATTTATAAAAACGAACAAGCAAAATATCAGGCTGTGGTTGAGGATATTAAAGAACGTCAAGAACAGGGTCAGCCTATTTTGGTAGGTACTGTATCGGTTGAAAAAAATGAGTTTATGTCTAAGATACTTAAAAAAGCTGGAGTTAAACACGAAGTGCTAAATGCTAAGCATCATGAGCGTGAAGCAAAAATTATTGCTCAAGCTGGGCAAGTGGGTGCGGTGACTGTAGCTACCAACATGGCAGGGCGCGGTACTGATATAAAATTATCTGAAGAGTCGCGCAAGGTTGGTGGCTTGCATGTTATCGCTACAGAACGTCATGAAGCTAGACGTATAGACAATCAGCTACGTGGTCGTAGTGGACGTCAAGGTGATCCTGGTTCAAGTCAATTTTATGTTTCGCTAGAAGATGACTTAATGCGGATTTTTGGTGGTGAAAAAATTAAAGACTTAATGGATAGGCTTGGGTTACCCGATGATATGCCGATTGAAAATAAAATGATTTCTAAGTCAATCGAATCGGCACAAAGGAGAGTCGAAGGTTATAATTTTGATATTAGAAAACATTTAGTTGAATATGATGATGTAATAAACAAACATAGAGAAATAATTTATCGCAAACGTAGATCAATTATTGAAGGTAAATTGAAGGATACTGAAACTAATAAAGAGATAAAAGAAAATCAGAGATACGATGATTACGAAGAGATTGAATCAAGTTTACCTCAAACATTAAAAGAAGATATTCTAAGCATAATTGAAGAAGAAATTGAACGTATTCTCGGTGCTTATGCAGATGATGAAGAAACATTTAGAAGAGAGATCAAAGTTATATTCGGCAACACAAAGATAGATAATTTAAGTTCTGAGGCTTTAATTGAAAAAGCAAATGAGATATACAATCAAAAAGAAGAAAAATATGGTGTTGAAGTGATGCGTAATATCGAAAAAATGGTGTATATGCGTGCTATCGATATGTATTGGGTAGAGCACCTAACAACTATGGATGAATTGCGCGGATCAATTGGTTTGCGCGGATATGGTCAGCGTGATCCGTTGACGGAATATAAGCATGAAGCTTATAATTTATTTAATCAATTGATCGCTGCTATCGAAACTAGCGTGGCGCGTACAATTTTAAAAATCGAAGTGCAGGTTCAGCCAACAGTGCCAATTACTCGTCGCCCGCTTGAATATCACAAACCGGATGAAAATAGAGTAGGAAATTTTGATACAGAGGAACAGAGAAACAGGGAAACTGAAGAGAAAAACAACAGAGAAACTGAAGAACACAAGAACAAAAGAACCGAAGAACAAAATAATATGATCGCAGAAGATCGGGCTGAGATAATGCCGGATTCCAAACTTCAAATGACAAATGAAAAAGCCGATGTTCAAAATCGGGAAGATGATAAACAAAGTTTAAAACAATCGAGTGATAGAGCTAGTGGGGTTACTACAACAATCCGTACTCCTGGTGGTAAAACGGTTTTTGAGAGAATGGCAGCTAGCGCCGGCAAGCAAGGAACGATAGAAAATAAAGGCAAAATCGGTCGCAATGACCCATGTCCTTGTGGTAGTGGGAAAAAATATAAGAAGTGTTGCGGGAGATAAGATAGTAAATAGTTATACGCAATTCAAAAAATATTTTTCTTTTTATAAGGAATTTTGACAGGCTTTTTAAAAAGGGGAATAAATTTGTTTTTTTATTTGTTAGAAAGGGGTATAAGGTGTTTTCTCCGCGGAGTTTATCCTGCCAAATGGCAGGGCTCCGAAAACGATTTGTTTATAAGGGGAAAATGAATACAATACAAATACTAAACATGGCTACAAATTATGCAAAACATATTTGAACAATTACAGGCAGACATCAAAAAATGGCGCGAAAATGGCTATGCAACAGAAAAATTCCCGGCAATTTCTGAGATTTTATCTTGGAATAAAGACGAAAACGGACAGCTTCGTTATTTACGAGAAGCCCAATTTAATGCTCTTGAGGTTTATTGGTATGTAAGGCTGGCTTTGAAAACTCCAAAATTACTTGAATTATACAAAAATTATTTTCCAAAAAATAGCGACTTGCTCACTGCTCTGGGCGTACAAAAAACCGAAGTCATTACCAACATGCTAATTGACGGCGAAGATCCGTTTGAAAAAATAAAAACTGACACGAAATTTGCCAAATCGCTACAACTTGATTCTTTGCATGAGTCCATGAATCTTCCTTATGCGAGTTATATTTTGGCTTTGGCGATGGGCGCGGGAAAAACAGTTTTGATTGGCTCAATTATCGCCACGGAATTTTCTATGAGCATTGAATATCCGGAAGAAAATTTTATGAAAAATGCGCTTGTTTTC
>CAYMCH010000037.1:6065-10080 GCA_964389035.1 uncultured Candidatus Saccharibacteria bacterium
ATATCCGATATGCCGTTTGAAAAAATACTTCCGCAAAGGTTTTACAAACCATTCATGGCGAATGTAAAAATGGTTTATACAAGAAATGGAGAAAAAAGCATACCTGTTCAAGACAACAGCACTTACAATCTCATTGTTACCAATACTGAAAAAATTGCTCTCAAAAAAATTGCGAAACGAAAAGGACAAACGCAAATTGAATTTGAAGAACTGGAAAAACAAGAAAAATTGCTTTCAAATGCCCGACTCAATAAAATTTCCAGCTTATCGCGACTTGGCATTTTTTCTGACGAAGCACATCACACTTACGGCAATAAACTTGGCGATGAGTTAAAACGGGTTAGAAGTACAATCAATCACCTACATGATGAAACAAATCTTGTTTGTGTGGTAAATACCACAGGAACGCCTTATTACAAAAAACAAGCAATCAAAGATGTTGTTTTTTGGTATAGCTTACAGCAAGGCATTCAAGACAATATTTTAAAAAGCTTACACAATGGAATTATCGCTTATGATTTTAAGGACGAAAAACCAGAAGAGGTTATTGACGACATAATTAAAGACTTTTTTTCAAAATACGGAAAAACGAAATTAGCAAACGGCGCAATGGCAAAAATTGCTTTTTATTTTGCCAATCAAGAACACTTGGATAGCTCCAAACCTCTCATTGAAAAAGCACTGGCAAAAAATAAACAGAATACAACGATAATTCTTACCAATACTCAAAAATCTACTCAAAAAGAAATTGATGAATTTAATCGGCTTAATGATCCAGAAAATCAAAAAAGAATTATTTTACTTATCGGTAAAGGCACAGAGGGCTGGAATTGCCCATCGCTTTTTGCGACTGCTTTGATTCGCGAACTTACCAGCTCAAACAATTTTATTTTGCAGGCATCTACTCGATGTTTAAGGCAAATACCGGAAAACAAACAAACCGCTACCGTTTATATTGAAGCTAAAAATCAAAGAACGCTAGACAAGGAACTCAAAGAAACTTTTGCTCTCAGCTTGTTGGAACTCAACAAGGTGGGACAAAAAACCGAAGCGCAAATTTTGGAAATTAAAAAAACCAGCTACCCAGCTTTGGAAATCACTCGAACAATCAACAAGATTGTGCAGGACAAAAAGAAAAACAATGAAATTAAACTTAGCAAACCCCAAAAGAAACAAGACAATTCAATTATCAAATCTATTTTTGAGCCAAAACTTGAAAGCACCGGCACAATCATTTCCCCAACAGGAGAAGAAAACGAGATAATTTTTGAGACTGAAACTTATGATCTCTATACTGCCGCGCAAAAGATAGCAGAGAATTACCATCTCGACTATTTACCGATTTTGAAAGAGTTAAAAAAGATTTACTCGGAAAATGAAATTCCTCGATATCATTTGCAGGAGCTTTTTTCTCAAGTGGAAGCACAAACTCAAAATTACAAGGTAGTTGAAGAAAAAATCACGGAAGCGTTAGCTCTCATTAAATTTCAAGACGAGGAACAAAAACCTGTTTTTGATAAAAATGAACAAGGAGTTTATTGTCATACAATCCGCTATAAAAAAGGAACTTTTGGCGATAATAACGAGCTATTGGTACACGTCAAAGATTTTGCGGGCATAAATCAAAAAGAACTTGGATTTCATTATACGCCTTATAATTTTGATTCCGCGCCGGAAAAAGATTTTTTCGAGAAAAAGCTCAATAAACTGCAGGTCAAAACAAAAGAAATTGAAGATATATATTTTACCGGAGGACTGACGAACACTGCACAGACCGACATGTATTTTCAATACAAAGGAATTGATGGCAGATACCATAATTATTTCCCCGATTTTGTGATTGTTAAAAAAGACGGTTCATTTTTGATCGTGGAAATAAAAGCCGAAGGTAAAGAAGAAGATTTAGAAGTACAAGCCAAAGTAAAAGCAATTAAAAAATTGGAAGCTATCCCTGAAAATCGCTTTAAATACGAAATAATTTATACTGATTCACCGATTCCTGTGCGAAAGTTTGAAAATACTGACGCATGGGTCAAGAGTTAATTTATTATTAAAAATTATTTACTATGAAAAAAGATAATATCACAAAGCAAAAAGTAGCCAAAGTCAAAGGACGTCCCATGCTTCATTGGGTCGGCAAGAAACCGCTGGAAGTAGTGCAAAGTTACCCGGCACAACTTTGCGAAAGTTTTGGTACAACAAAACCGATCGAAACGCCGACCTTTGACGCGCTCAATAAAAACTGGAGCAATCTGCTTTTTCATGGCGACAATAAGGAGATTTTATCAACGCTCCTTGTCAATGGTTTTCGAGGAAAAATTGATTTGATTTATATTGACCCGCCTTTTGATAGCGGCGCTGATTATGTGCGCAAAGTGGAACTAAGAGGAACAAACAAAAAAGTCGCCGGCGAGGAACAAAATATCATAGAGCAAACGCAATATACCGACATTTGGGCGAATGACAATTATCTTCAGTTTATGTATGAACGATTGATTCTACTTCGTGAACTTTTGAGCGAACAAGGCAGTATTTATCTACATTGTGACTGGCGTAAAAATCATTATCTTAGATTTTTAATGGATGAAGTTTTTGGAGCAGAAAATTTTATAAGCGAAATTATATGGGAAAATCAAGGATCATGGATTGAGCCGGATAATAAGTTTCCGAATAGGCATAATAATATTTATGTTTATTCAAAATCGAAAGATAAACTATTTAATCGACTATACGAAGCAAATTTTTCAAACAGTGTAAACTACAAAAGGTGGGCAGATTACATTAAGGACGATAAAATTTATGGGGGTAACTATCCAGCGCAAGATTCCAGATTCAACACATATCTTCAAAAATTTATTGATGAAAATGAAAGATCGCCAAAGAAAGACGATGTTATTGTTGATTTTAAAGGGGAAGTTTTAGGAAGCATTTGGTATATAAAAACTGTTGATCCAAAATCAACGGAAAATATTTTTTATCCTACTCAAAAACCAGAAGTATTACTCGACCGAATAATTAAATCATCATCAAATCCTGATTCAATAGTTTTGGACTGTTTCGCTGGTAGTGGTACAACTATGGCTGTAGCCCAAAAACTGGGCAGGCGGTGGATTGGGTGCGATCTCAACAAAGGCGCAATTCAAACTGCTTCTAAAAGATTACAAAAAATAATCAAAGAGCAGGAAAAAGAAAGTAAAAATAAACAAAACATATTGCTTGATGATGATAAAAAAGAAATTAAATTCTATCCATCTTTTTTTCACTATCGTGTCAATAATTATGATTTTCAAGACGACAGCACTTTGAGGCGTGTAGTTTTTGAAAAATACGGTATTGAGAAATTAAAAACAGACAGTTTTTTTGACGGAATGCTTGGGAATAAACTCGTCAAAATTATTGATTTTAATAAACCGCTTACCAAACTTGATGTACAGCTCGTCAAAGACGAACTCTATTTGCGAAAAGACGAGGAGCGAGACATTTTGATTATCTGTAGCGGTTCAGAATTGGATATTGATGAAGAAATCGCTAGCCACAACAAACTTCGACCGATGAACAGAATTGATTATCGCGATATACAAAAAGACGGGATTATGGCTTTTGATCAGGCACAGGCAGAAGTGGAAATTGTCAAAAAAGACGGCAAAGTAAGTGTGGAAATCAAAGAATATTTTTCGCCAAGTATCCTTAAACGGCTTGATCTTGACCGGACTGTTTTTGATGAACAAATTACCGATTTTCGCGCGCAAATTGATGTTGTGTTGATTGATACTGACTATAACGGCAAAACATTCAATATCTGTATTTCCGATGTACCGGAAAAGAAAAAAGATTTCGTGAAAGCCAAATACGAATTTGAAATCAAGGACAAGAAGCAGAAAATTGCTGTTAAAATAATTGATATGATGGGTGAGGAGGTTTTGATTGTTGAATAATGAGAAGTTTTCGGTCGGGGCGATTCACCCCTAACCCCTCTTTCATTTTTTCAAAACAAAAAAACAAAATTAAAATTCTT
>CAYMCH010000038.1:0-9911 GCA_964389035.1 uncultured Candidatus Saccharibacteria bacterium
CGCGAGGAGATGAATAAAATATTAGCAAAGAATACATCTCAAGATATCAAAGTTATTGAACGTGATACCGATCGTGATTTTTATATGCGCGCTGAGCAAGCCAAAAAATACGGAATAATTGATGATATAATTAAATGAAGAACATAATTTAAACAATAGGTGGTGTTAATATCGATATTGATTTAGTAAATCACGAAAAAAAACATGGGAACAGGGAGAATACCATTGAAACAAATCCGAAGGTAGTATTAATTATTGCTGTGCTGTGAAATGTGTCAATATGTGATTATTCTCGTGGCGTTAAATTGTGAAACAGAGTTTTGTATTCTTATTTGGAAAAAATCGATCATTAAATAATTAGATAATTATTTTTATTTACAAAATAATTTTTGTAAGCTTTACAAAGCAAATTTTTTAGATACTATTTAAGAATATCATTTTTAGTGCTTGTTACCATCTAAATTGTGTAAACTTTTATATAATTTATAACTTATAATTATTAATAATGGGAAGTAATATGGCAATAGATTCTAGAACTCAAAAATTAGCTAAATTGGTAGTTAACTATTCATTAAATGTCAAATACAGCGAAAACGTAGTAATTTCTGGCTCGACTGAAGCTAGCGACTTTATAACAGCATTGTATGAAGAAATTCTAAAAAACGGTGCACACCCAGTTTTAAGATTAACATTACCCAATTTAACTCCTTTATTTTATAAAAATGCTAAGGAACACCATATTAAACAATTCCCAGATATATTTGATTATACTGTAAAACATGTACAAAAATATATAGGCATAGATACAGAAACAAATACTCGAGAGATGTCGAGTGTTGACCCTAAAAAAATTGCTATGCGTGGTAAAGTGGTTCGACCGATCAGCGATTATATTGTAAATCAAAAAGATAAAATTCGTCGCTGTACTGTTGGCTATCCTTGTTTGGCTTTAGCACAGGAAGCTGAAATGTCACTATACGAATTTGAAGATTTTATGTTTGGTGCTATGTTGCAGGATTGGACAAAGCTAGGTCGTGACATTGATAAAATATTAAAGTTTTTTAAACAAAGTAAAAAAGTCCATTTATTAGGTAAAAATGTTGATCTAAAATTTGATATACATGGTGCGAAAGCAAAAGCAGATAAAGGTGAAGAAAATATGCCTGGTGGAGAAGTTTTTATAGCTCCAGCGAGGGAAAGTGCCGAGGGCTGGATAAAATTTGATTATCCGGCAATCGAAGCTGGAAATGAAGTAACTGATATTGAGTTGCACTTTTCCAAAGGTCGAGCGGTGCACAGGAAAGCTTCAAAAAATCAGAAATTACTTGACGCTATGTTAACAATCGATGAAAATGCTTCTTTTATTGGTGAGTTTGGGATAGGCATGAACCCAAAGATCAAAAAATTTACAAAAAATTTACTTTTTGATGAAAAAATTGGTGGTACAATTCACTTAGCACTTGGTATGGCTTATAAAGAAAATGGCGGAGGTAACGATTCAGCTATTCATTGGGATATTGTGAAAAATATGGAACAAGGTGAAATTATAGTCGATGGTAAAAAAGTACAGAAAAATGGCAAATGGTTGATATAATTATTGGATACCAAAATTATGCTATTTTATTTTATACGCATAAGAGCTAATATAATGTAAGGGAAATAATATTTAAAGCGTTTTTTTGTCAACAAGAAATGCATAAGTTCATGATTTCAAAAGAGGAGGGTGTTGAATTTTTTGGATCAAATGTTTCATAAAAATAATTTAGGCAAAGATATTTCTTTGTTGGGAGATCTTGCTGAAGTTATTTTTAAGCACTCGCCTGAAGCTATTTTAATTCTCAATAAAGCCGGTATTATTGTTCGGGCTAATAGTAGAATTACTGAATGGATTGGTTACTCGGTTAATAATATTATTGGAAAAAATTTTAATGATCTTGCTTTTGTAGAACAAAAAACAAAGATTATTCTCAATAAAATGTTTATAAACCGTATGAGTGGACAAAAGGTTCCTCCTTATGAAATTAAGTTGTTTTCTCGAGATGGAAAAATTTTTTATGGAAGATTGCACGCTTCTGTTATAAGAAATGATAAAAATGAGACAGTAGGTGAAATCGTTATGATTTCGAATATCTCGGAGACAATGCGAATTGTAGCCGAAGAAAGAGAAGTATTTGACGATATCAAAAAATTATCAGAATCAGCAGTAGGGTTTGTAGAACTCAAGAAAGACTCAAATATTTTTCAGTATATAGGTGAAAAGTTAAATGAATTAATTGATGATAGTTATGTTATCGTAAATAGATATATTCAAGAGAGAGACACCACTTCCACTGAAGCGATAATAGGTGCCACCCCAAAGGCAGAGCAGTTTTTAAATTTTATTAAAGCATGGCCTGTAGGACAAGAATATAAGATTAATGATTATGCTCGAATGAATTTGTTGCGTAGAGATTTAATTATGCTCGATAAAGGCATATTTGAGTTGTATGGTGGGAAAATTCCCAAATTAACGGCAAAAATTATTGAGGAAATATTCCGTGTCGGTAATATTTATACTATGGGGTTTTCTTGGGAGAAAGAAATATATGGTAATGCAGTAATAATTACAAAAAAAGGAACGGTAATTCGAGACGATACTCTTAAGGCGTTTTTGCATCAAGCTTCTGTGGCTTTGCAAAAAAGAAGAGCAGACGAAGAGATCCAAAGATCAAAAGATCAATTAGAAGTGAGAGTACAGGAAAGGACACAGGATTTAGAAAAATTTAAATTAGCAGTAAAAGATGCTTCTGATACAATTTTGATAACAGATATTGATGGGAGAATCGTATATGCTAATATGGCTGCACAATTAAACACTAAATATAGTTTCTCGGAGATGGGAGGAAAAACGCCGGATTTGTGGGTAATGAACAAAGAAAATAAAAATTATTATGAAGTTTGGGAAAAACTTAAAAAAGAAAAAAATGCTTTATTAGAACTGAATAATATTTCAAAAGATGGGAGAGAATATTTTTCTGAGGTTCATGTTTCCTCAGTTTTAGATGATAAAGAAAAGCCAGTGTTTTATGTCTGGATTGAAAGAGACATCACCAAGGCTAAAGAAATCGATAAAGCTAAATCAGAATTTGTATCTTTGGCGTCGCATCAATTAAGAACACCATTATCTGCGATAAATTGGTATACGGAGATGTTGTTAGATGGTGATGCAGGTAAGATTAATGATGATCAAGTTTCTTATCTGAAAGAGATTTATAACGCTTCTCAGAGAATGGTGGATTTAGTAAACTCATTATTAAATGTATCGCGTTTAGAATTGGGTACTTTTATTATTGAACCAAAAAGTTTATCTTTGTCGGAGATCTCGAAGGATGTACTCAAAGAGTTGAGCAATCAAATAGTTAGCAAAAAGCTAGATATTTCTGAAGATTATGAGTCAATACCAAACATTATGGTAGATCCTAAACTAACTAGAATGATTTTTCAAAATTTATTGTCAAATGCAGTAAAATATACGCCTAATAATGGCAAGATAAAAGTTACTATAGGATACGAAAAGGAAAAAACAACCAACGAGAATGTTCTTATAACTATTGAAGATACAGGCTACGGTATCCCTAGTTATCAACAAGATAGAGTTTTTACTAAACTTTTCCGAGCTGATAATGTAAAGAAGATGGAGACCGAGGGGACAGGTTTGGGTATGTATATTATTAAATCTATTTTGGAAAATTCTGGAGGAAAAATCTGGTTTGAGTCGGAAGAAAATAAAGGAACCAAGTTTTATTTTACAATTCCGCTAGATGGTATGAAGCGTAAAGAAGGTACAAAAGAAATAGGATAAATATTGGGGAGAATATATGAGTAAAGTAAAAATACTTGTTATCGAAGATGAAATTCCATTGTTAACTGCTATAACTACTAAGATGTCTAAGTCGGATCTAGAGGCAAAAGGTGTGAGATCGGTAGAAGATGCCAAAAAAACTATCAAGGCATTTATTCCAGATCTGATTTGGTTGGATCATTATTTATTTGGTCAAGAAGATGGTATAGATTTTCTGAAGTATATTCAAAAAGATGAAAGGTTAAAAAATATTCCTGTGTTTGTTGTGTCAAACACTTGTAGTAATAATAATTATTGTGAATATATGGAACTTGGTATTAGTAAATATTATGTAAAATCATCAGCCAAACTGGAAGAAATCATTAGTGAAGCTCAAAAAGTTGTGGCAAAGACATAAATTATATATGATTATAATAGAGTATATATTTATTTTCAGAATGGAGATGTTATGTCTTTCAAAATACTTATTGCAGATGACGAAGCCCCGTTGAGACACGCCTTAAGAGACAAGCTTAGTCATGAAGGTTATGAAGTCGAAGAAGCTTCAGATGGAGAAGAAGCAATTAAAGCGATGAAGGTTTTCGAGCCCGATTTATTGCTTTTAGATTTTGTAATGCCCAAGAAAGATGGGGTAGAGGTATTAAAAGAGATGAGACAAACCGATCGTCTAAAAAATATTAAAGTAATAATGCTTACAAATCTGAGCGATCCAATGAAATCATATGAAGCTACCGATGCTGGCGAGGGAATATTGAGTTCTACTGATTATCTTGTAAAGAGTGATTGGAAACTGGAAGAAGTCTTAGGAAAAATAAAAAGTAAATTAGAGCAGACATAGCTGAAATCGGCCAAATATATATTCGCAATATCTATGGGAATGAGGTATAAGTATTTGAATCAGACGATGATGTTTTAGGTTTGTAGTGGTGAACCGATGACAAAGAAAATAACACAGATTATATACCAAATTTTTCTCGAAAGACAGTAAGATTTAAGCAAAAACAATTTTTACTAATTGCTATTATTTTTTGGAATTAGAATATTGATTTATCTCAAGTTAATTAACAAAAATTTTATTATAATATGAAAAATATAGAATTGGTAAGTTATGAATCAACTAATAAAACCGATATTTAGTTTTGGAGTAGTTTCTGCAATTATCATCGTTCTTGGTCTTATTATCGGACTTACAGAAAGTGGTGCAAGCCGTTTGATTATTATTACAAGTATTTTTATCGTTGCTTTTTCCGATGCTTTCGCTGATACTTTAGGAGTTTACACTTCGTCTTTATGGCAGGATGGGAGTAATAAGCAAGTGTGGCAAAGTGCAATTTCAATTTTTTTTATTAAATTAATCATATCATCTACTTTTTTGTTACCAATGATAATTGCGCCGATTATGATTGGTATGATTATTAGTATTGTATGGGCGGTATTATTATTAATTATCTTGAGCTATTATATGGCAATTTATGAGAATATACAGCCATGGAAAAAGATAATTCCACATGTTGGTGTGGCTCTTGCGACTATTCTTATAACATTCTATATTGGAAATGTAATTAATAATCGTATAAATTAGTGGGGGTGAAATGTCATATCAAATTAAAGATTATTCCTATCTATTGGGGATAAACGGATTAAGCGAAAATTTGCTCAATAATCATTTTGGTTTATATCAGGGTTATGTCAAAAATACTAATCTTATTATGGAGAACCTATCTGGATTAAACAAGGATTCTGTAGAATATGCGGAGCTCAGACGTCGATTTGGTTGGGAGTTCAATGGCATGAGACTGCATGAATTATTTTTTGAGAACATTACTAAAGAGCCACAATCAATTGAAAATTATCCTGATACATTCAATAAAATTCAAACAGATTTCGGATCTGTCGATAGTTGGAAAGAAGATCTGCGATCAATCTGTATGATGCGTGGAATTGGTTGGGCAATTTTGTATCATGATCGATGGCTTGATCGGTTTATAAATGTTTGGATAGATGAGCACAATTCTGGACATTTAGCAGGTTGTTGACCCTTAATCGTCGTAGATTTGTTCGAACATGCTTATATGCTAGACGGTATTCGTAAACCTGATTATATTTCAAATATTATAGAAATTATTGATTGGGCGTCTGCTGACCAAAGGCTAAAAGCCATAGCATAGTAATTAAATAGGAGAGTTTTATGTGGTACACTTTAATAATTATTACCGGTTTTATTCTATTGAGTGGATTAAAATTAATCTATCAATATGAAAAAGGAGTATTTTTTACTTTGGGTAAATATTCTGGCACTAAAGAACCAGGTTTGCGGATAATTATTCCTGTTTTTCAGACTATGCGCAAAGTTGGGATGAGAATTGTTACAGCTGATATTCCTAAGCAAGAAGTGATGACCAGAGATAATATCTCAATCCTTGTGAATGCTGTAGTTTATTTTAAAGTTATCAAACCTGAAGATGCGGTGATAAAAATTGAGAATTATGAATTTGCTGTGCGTCAATATACTCAGGCAGCCTTAAGAGATACTATAGGTAATTCAGAATTGGATACTGTACTTACTCAACGTGAGCAAGTTGCAGATGCTATAAAAAATATTGTAGATTCGGAGACCGATGAATGGGGTATTAATATTGAATCAATTAAGATACAAGAAATCGAACTTCCTGCAGAAATGAAAAGAGTTATTGCCAAGCAAGCAGAAGCAGAACGCGAAAAAAGAGCAGTAATTATTAATTCGGAAGGTGAACTCAAAGCCGCTCAAAATTTAACCGATGCCGCCAATATTTTAGGACAAAATCCTGCTGCCATTACTTTACGAAGTTTACAGACAATGCGAGATATCGCTTCTGATCCATCTGAAAAGATTGTAATATTTGCTCCGACTGATTTAAATGGTGTTATTAATAAAATTGTCAAATGAGATTCGGAGCTTTAGATAATAAAAAACGTTATCTGCAAATTGCTTTTAATAATACTTTATCGGAAGCACTAAAAATTTTGCCACAAGTTCCTGAAAGTGATCGGATATTAATCGAAGCTGGTACGCCTTTTATAAAGCGTGAAGGAATATCTGGACTTAGGGCTTTAGTTTCGATGTGGTCTGGAATTGTTGTGGCAGATCTTAAAACTACCGATGGGGCTATTGGCGAAGTAGATATGGTTTACTCTTGTGGAGCACAAGCAGCTACTGTATCAGGCAGTTCTCCGGCAGAAACACTAAACATTTTTATCAAACGATGTAATGATTTAAATATAATATCAATGATAGATTTGGTGGGAGTAAGTAATCCATTGCAAATTATGATGAAGTTAAATATACCTCCTCAAGTAGTTATTATACATAGGGGAAGAGATGAGGAAAATACTAGAGGGAAAGTTATAGAATATAAGCATATCAATAAGATTCGTAGCAAGTATGATGTAATTATCTCTGCAGCTGGAGGAGTTGATTTAAGAGAGTCTCAGAGTGCGGTATTTAACGGAGCAGGAATCGTAGTTGTGAATATTGTTGACTCAGACGATCCATGGGAGGGTATAGATAACAATTCTGATATAGCAAAACTAGCCAAGCAATTTTTGGAAGGGATGGACTAAACTATAATTCTGATATATTGTACATATCTAAAAAGTCAAGCAGGTACATGTTAATTTTTGGTCGCATTAAAGTAGATTGTTGTTTTGGTAAATAAAATTATTTTATAATGCTATTGTATGGAAATATTACAAATTTCAAATTTAGTCAAAAGCTATGGTAAGGTCGAGGCGGTAAAAGATATTTCTTTTAAAGTGCATAAAAACGAAATCTTTGCGTTAATAGGTCCGAACGGTGCGGGTAAATCTACTACTTTAAAAATGGTAGCGACTTTATTACAACCCACAAGCGGTACTATTATACTAAATAATATAGATGTAATAGCTGATGCGGCTAATGCTAGGTCGCTAATAAGCTATTTGCCCGAAGAAGCTGGAGCTTATAAAAATCTAAATGGAAAAAGCTATTTGTCGTTGATGTCGGAGCTTTATGCTACTAATAGTTATGAAGCAAAAAAAATATTAGCCAAAGGTTTGGAATTGTCTGGACTTGGTACACGTTTGAAAGATAAAATCCAAACGTATTCAAAGGGCATGACACGCAAATTAATGTTAGCACGTACGGTGATGCCTAATCCGATTTTAGCAATTTTAGACGAACCAACAAGTGGCTTAGATGTAGTAAACGCTTTTGAAATTAGAAAAATAATTAAAAATCTTGCTAAAGAGGGAATGAGTGTATTGTTATCATCGCACAATATGTTAGAAATTGAATTTTTAGCAGATCGTGTAGCCATCATTGCAGGAGGAGTCATTCATGAATGTGGAACGGCTTCCGAACTAAAGAAAAAATATCAAGCCAATAATTTAGAAGAAGTTTTTGTGAAAGCAGTTCAGGAACAATAATCAAACAAGTGACAAAATTATGAGAAAATTTTTAGTATTACTTAAAAAAGAGATCAAAGAATTATTGACATGGCAGATGGTGTTGCCGTTGGTGATTACCATGCTTTTGTTTTCTTTTGTTGGCAAAATAGTCGGTGAAGAAGCCAAAAAAAGCGAGCAGGTAAAGCCGATTGCGGTAATTGATAACGATAACACAGCTTCGTCAGATGCAGTAATCCAGAGTCTAAAAAATGTAAAATTTGAACCTAAGATATATAATGATTCGATAGACGAGAGTATTAAAAAAGCCAAAGAGAATAAAATCTCTGCTCTTGTTGTTATACCGAAAGGTTTTGAGGTCGGTATAGTAAGCGGAGCTTCTCAGCAGATTGAGTCTTACACAATACTAAAAAGTTTTTCGATGATCGGGTCGCGTGATGCCCTGGTATTAAAAAGTGCTATAGCAGCCATAAATGAATATGCTAGTAATCAGATTATTTTATCTGGCATCAAGAACGTTGATCCGCAAAATGTCAAAAACCCGATTAAATTAGTTGATCATGTAATAATTGGCGATAAAATGGCCGAAGCAAGTCCGGAGGCGGTAATGAATTTTGTGTCTAGTCAAACGACTTTTATTCCAATTATTTTATTTATAGTGATAATTTTTGCTGCGCAAATGATAGCCACGGCCATTGCAACGGAGAAAGAAAATAAAACATTAGAAACACTGCTTTCTACCCCTGTTAGCCGCAAAGCAATAGTTAGCGCCAAAATGTTGGGTGCTGGAGTGGTGGCAGCTCTAATGGCGGTAGTATATATGCTTGGTTTTAGATCATATATGGATGGTCTAACGGGTGGAAGTATGTCCTCGGCAGGCAATACAGTTAGTAGCGATGCTATGCATGCTCTTGGTCTTAGTTTTGGGACAGGGGATTATGTACTTTTAGGCTTTTCACTATTTGGTGCAATAATTGCTGCTTTGGCTATTGCCTTGATATTGGGAGCTTTCGCCGAAGATAGTAAGAGTGTGCAGGGACTAATTACACCACTAATGATGTTAGTTATGATTCCATATTTCTTTTCGCTGTTTTTAGATGTTAATACAATTTCTCCTTTAATGAAGTATGTAATATATGCTATACCATTTTCTCATCCCTTTCTGGCAGGCCCAAATATCTTTTTGGGAAATTATTCGGCGGTAGTATATGGTGCAATTTACGAGATTATCGTATTTATAATATTTGTACTTATAGCCGCCAAGATTTTTGAGTCAGATAAAATTATGACGCTGAAACTAAATTGGAGCAAAAAGAAGAAATAAAAAAAGACGAGCAGGCCACTACGGCCTGCTCGTGGGGTGGGCACCAGCTTACTCGAATGACAGAGTGAGCTGGCGTGGATCAACAACTGTTTGTACGACTACCTCACAAACCAGTGAGGTAGGTGTAGGCAAGAGACTCGTCTCTTGCCATTGCCCGTCAATTTGTAGCTGCATTGTTTTTTCTCCTTGGAAAAGATGTTTGTTTAATATTATTTTAATATAAAAAAGTTTTACGAGGATGTGGATAATATTTATATATAATAAAATCCTGCGGAAGTTAAGATACATCGGTAACAAATCTGGTATGATTAGTTGTTCTAATCA
>CAYMCH010000039.1:0-9854 GCA_964389035.1 uncultured Candidatus Saccharibacteria bacterium
ATTTTTGATGATCTAACGAGTTAACCCATGGTAAGATTTTTCGTTATCTAATTCGCATGCTTGCACTAAATTAAGTTTGATATTAAAATAATTTATGTATGATCAAGATAAAAAATATCTGTAAAAGCTACTATCGTAGCAAAATAGTCGATAAACTATCGCTTGAAATAAAAAGCGGTACGGTGTTTGGTTTTCTAGGCCCTAATGGTGCAGGCAAAACTACCACTATCAAAATGCTGGTTGGTCTGAATGCACCTGATTCCGGTGCTTTAACCATAGCTGGCAATAATCCTACAGATGCCAAGACGCGTGCCATAATCGGCTTTATGCCTGAAAACCCCTATTTTTATGACCACCTTACTGGATTGGAGCTTGTTCAATTTTGTAGCGACCTATCAAATAACAAGGTTTCGAAAAATGAATGTTTTGAAATTTTAGAAACAGTAGGATTAGAAAATGTTACAAATAAGATGATAAAAACATATTCTAAAGGTATGAAGCAACGATTAGGTTTGGCTCAGGCTATTGTTCATAACCCTGACTATATTTTTCTTGATGAGCCGCTAGATGGCTTAGATCCTATCGGTCGTATTGAGATAAAAAAAATAATTTTAACACTTAAAAAACAAGGTAAAACTATTTTTTTTAATTCACATATTTTAGCCGACGTAGAAGAGATTTGTGATCAAATAGGCATTATCAATAAAGGTAAGCTGATTTATAATGGCACTGTTGATAAATTTCGAGGCAAAAAAACATTAGAAGAAGCTTTTGTCCAAACTATTGGCACAAAAAAATAATATGAAAAACATTTTTATTATCACTAAAAATACTTTTAAAGAAGCAATAAGAGATAAAATTTTATACTCAATTCTCGGCTTCGCTTTACTTTTCATTATTTCGACAATTTTCTTGGGCACTATTTCGCTTGGCGAAGATATTAAAATTATCAAAGACTTCGGTTTGGCTGGTATCTATCTTTTTTCAATTATCATCGCAATTTTTATTGGTACTTCTTTAGTTTACAAAGAAATAGAGAAAAGAACTTTATTTATTACCTTATCTAAACCGGTCTCTCGCGGACAATTTATTGTCGGAAAATTTTTAGGATTATTCTTTAGTATGATCGTTGTAATATTATTAATGACAGCTGTTTATCTTACTGTAGTAGCCATGAAAGGCGGTGGTTTCGATTATCGTAGCCTAGTAGCTATAGCATTGTCTCTAGTTGAGATAGCTATTTTTATCGCCTTGTCGATTCTCTTTTCAACCTTTTCTACACCTCTTGCCTCAACTATTTATGCTGTGCTATTGCTTTATATCGGTCATTCATTGGGTATGGTACTTAAATATTTTGCCAAAGCCGGCGGAATTCTTATGTACCTGTTCAAGGTAACTTATTATTTGCTACCCAATTTAGATAAATTTAATATCCGTAATTTAGCTGTTCATAGTGCCAATCTAAACGGTTCTGAGATAGGTATATCGATTCTCTATGGAGTAATTTATTCGACTATTTTACTGATTTTGGCAGTCTGGTCGCTACGCAAACAAGAATTATAAAATCTAAATTACAAAATCCTTCTTATAAACTTTTCAAAATTTTCAAGTACTTTTTAAGATTGTCATTTTAAAGGCTTGCAACCTTCGAAATTTTGAAAAATTCATAAATTTCGTAATTCAAGAAAATCAGGAATCATCAGGGGAGCATTTATCTTTTGCTCTACCAACGACTAAAAGCTGACTGCTATTAGCTTTACCAACATATGAAACTTTTAAAAAACATCTCAATAATTTTGATTATGTTCGCAGGATTAATTTCGTGCCAATTTTATTATGATAAATCCAAGTCCAAATCACCGGTTATTTCTCCCTATGTACCAAGCTCAGAAGTGGTCAAAGTAGCCGATTTGGGTCTTCATTCTGCAGCTTCTTCATTCTATTGGTTGGCAATTATTCAATATTTTGGTTCATGGCGCTCTGATAATTATGAAAAAATGGATGAATATATTAAATTAACCACAGATTTAGACCCAAAATTCTCTCATCCATACGCCTTTGCTACGCTTATTATGCCTGCATTGGGCTTGACTGACGAAGCAATAGAAATTGGTAAAAAAGGTGTTATCGAAACTAACAATAACTGGGAAGTACCATACAACTTAGCACTGGTTTACCATATGGAGAAAAAAGATCAACAAAACGCCATAAAATACTTTGATATCGCTGGCAGAATACCCGATGCTCCAACCAATGCTAAATGGATGGCAGCCAACTATGGATCTAAGCCGGACTATCGAGAGCAATCTAAGCTGATTTGGGAAGGCGTGGCCAATGATACCAAAGACGAGATTATTCGAGAAAGAGCCATTGCTCATCTTACCCAATATGCCATCATGGACTTCTTAGAAGAGCAAGGCAAAATATATAAAGACAAATACGGCAGTTACCCTGATCCAATAGATAAATTGGTAGAAGTCGGCATATTAAAATCGATTCCAGAAGATCCCTTCGGGTATCATTTCAAATTTGACGAGGAAGGTAAAATCAGGCTTCAGCACTCTGAATAAGACAAATTATTGATAAGTATTTCCGTAATAAAGCATTAAACTCTTTGCAATGTTTTAATTTTAAATATTTATGACAAAGCAACAATTTGTTCTTTGCGTTTATAAACAATTCTACTTCTACCAATTCGTATCTCTTCTACAATTGCAAATAATAACGCTACAGAACAAATATACATCCAGTTGTTTAAGCTAAGTGGCTTGGTAGATAAAAATTTTTGAAACGGCGGAAAATATATCACTCCAATTAATATTAGTATTTCTGCAACTATAGAAAACAATAAATATTTATTCTCAAATACTATTCTCTTCAAAGATCTGATTCCACCTCTTATAGATATCACGTTTACCACTTGGCATACTACCAAAGTGGCAAAAGAAGCTCCAGTTGCCTGATAATAAACATCAAAATTACCTGATGCTGTACGATTTATTAACCAAAAATTTAAAACTGCTCCACCACCCATTATTATTCCCACGTAAAACAATCTTATCAATATCTCTCTCCCTAATAAATTTTCTTTTCTACGATCAACTTTTTGTCTAGTTAAAGAATCTTTGTCCTCTGTATCTGCTGCTAAAGCTAACGAAGGTAATACATCTGTTCCCAAATCAACACTCAAAACCTGTACTGCTAATAACGGTAATGGTAGACCAAAGATTACTCCTAGAAACGCCGTCATAAATTCACCTGTGTTAGATGAAAAAACATAAAAGATAAATCGTTTTAAATTATTCCAAATTATTCTTCCTTCAAGAACTGCGTTTACAATAGTAGCAAAATTATCATCAAGCAAAATCATATCTGCCGCCTCGCGCGCTACATCAGTACCTCCAGAACCCATGGCAATGCCTATATCAGCCTTTTTAAGTGCCAAAGCATCATTTACTCCATCTCCAGTCACAGCAACTGTCAAGCCCATATTTTGAAGTGCATTGACAATTCTTAATTTTTGTTTAGGATCAGTTTGATAAAAAACACAAGGATACTGAAGATTTTCCCTAAGTTCCAATTCGTTCATCTTATATAATCCCTCGCCAGAAATAGAGCGAATCTTTTTATCACCTGATAATCTTACTTGATTAGCTGTAGCTTCTGCAGTAACTTTGTAGTCACCGGTAATCATAATAATGCGAATCCCAGCTTGATGGCAATACTCAACTGCCTCTACTACCTCAGGTCTAATATCATCTTTTATCCCTATTAGACCATCAAATATCATTTCCGCTTCAAATTTTTTCGAATCATTTACATCTTTTTCTTTATAACCAAGTATCTCCTTGTGAGCAAAAGCCAATACTCTCGTGCCCTTGCCAGCCATTTCATCTGCTCTTTGAATTACTTTTTGTAATTGCTCCTGATTTATTTTGCATTTCGACAAAATTATAGATGGACTTCCCTTAGCATATAAATAATATCCAGCTTCATCCTCCACCAGCACCGACATCATTTTTCGTTCTGAATTAAAAGAAAATTCGTGTACTCGATCATACTTCTTTTCATATTCTTCAAATCTGATTTTTTTCTTCGTAATAGCTTCTACAATTGCCACCTCATTGGAATTGCCAATCAATCCTTTCTCGCCGACTTTGACATTGTGACAAGTAGCCCAATTTATCAGCATGTGACGATATCCATAGATATCAAAACTGGCTAGAGGGATTTCTTCAGCCGAACTCAGTGGCCAAACACTAGTTAGGCTCATCTCACCATCAGTTAATGTACCTGTTTTATCAGTACAAATTACTTGTGTACCTCCCAATGTTTCTACGCTTGATAATTTTTTTACCACCGCTTTTTTCTTAGCTAGTCTTAAAGCTCCAAGTGACAAAGCAACCGACACCGTAGCAGGTAATCCCTCCGGTACTAAAGAGGCTGCTAAAGCAAGACCAAACAAAAATACTTCTCGAAAAAAATTAGGAGTAATTGCCCTTTCATCTATAACTCTATTGCGAATTAACTGATAAACTATCATAACCACCATTACTGTTACAGCAATAATTGATACAGTTTTTCCAACTTGTCGTAATTTTTTTTGTAATGGACTCAAATCGTTCTCAGTGCTTTTAGCTTCCAAAGCAATTTTACCGAACTCAGTCCGCACTCCTGTAGCGGTTACTAGGATTTTTGCTTCACCTTCCAGCACTGTTGTGCCCATAAAAACCAAACAGCTTTTCGGATGATGTTGATCATAATCCGCATGTTTCTTTTGCGGATCGCTTTCACCAGTTAAGGCTGATTCATTAATTTTTAAAGAATATGCTTCTATCACTCTACCATCAGCTGGCACAGAATCTCCTGCTTGCAAGATAACGATATCACCAGAAACAATTTCTGAAGCAAAGGTGTCTTTTTCTATCCCATTTCTAACAATCCTCGCTGTCGGTGGTAACATATTTTTGAGAGCTTCTAGGGTACGCTCTGTTTTATATTGTTGCCAAAAACCGATAGAAGCGTTTAGCAAAACGACCGCAAACATCACCACAGCAGTACGACTATCTCCCAACAACGATGACAATACTCCAGCAACAACTAAAATAATTACCAATAGATCAGAGAATTGGGAAACAATATTTTTAATAAGCAACATCTGGTTTTTCTTCGGCAAAGCATTTAAACCATATTTTTTAACACGAAGTGCTGCTTCCTTGTTGCTAAGTCCATTCTCACTACTTGAAAATTTTTTAAAAAGTTCATCAATAGATAATGTCTTATCTGGCAAATTCACTCCCTCCATGTGATTTATTGTAAAGGAAAAAATTTTAAATTAATTTTCTTCTGATTTCTCTGATTTTTTATGTCGCTTCAATCTATCAATTTCAAAAACACTCCTGCCAGAAACCAGCATCTCATCCTTGCGTCTTTCTTGCTCTTCTTCGAGTAATCTCTCTTCTAATTCTTCCAGTTCATCATCGGAATAATTTCTCAGATCATCGTTCATAGTCATATTATATCAAAACAACACAAATATCAGTCAATATCTTGATTCAATCTGCGTTTGGCGCGTATCATCGGATCAGCATACAGTTCGATTCGCAAATCACTTGGTAAAAAATCTAAAGTATAGTCTCTCCCTTCTATAATAATTTTGCAGTTCGATTCAGCAATGATACGTTCCATCTCTCTTTTTACAAATTGTATTGCAATATCTTGAGTTTGAGCAGCTACGCTAGGAACTTTAGAAACCAAACTTGGCTCAGTTAAGTGCCTTGATAATTCATGAGTAATATTTTCTTTTGCACAAAATAAACATAAATTATTTTCTATTTGCTGATAATAAATGGGTTCAATTATTTCATTGAAATCATTTATATCATGAAAATAATGTTTGTAAGCTAAATACCGAAAAATCTCTCCAAAAGAAAAACTCAAGCCATTTAAGCTATGCTTGAGAGCTTTAGCCGTGCTGCTTTTACCGACTCCACTTAATCCTTGCAACGATATTATCTGGTCATCTTTTAAAATTTTTTCGATTAGATATCTTACCACATTGTCGATGCCAACAATTTCTCCTGTATTAACCTTGATGAAACGTTTAGGCTCTATTGCTGTCATGCCTTTATCAAACAAATTAGCTCTGTTATTTTTGCTTATTTCTGCATCTTCTAAGTCGCGTCTAACTAAAAGATCATGGACTTCTTGAAGTGAATATTTATAATTATTTTGTGGTTGATTCATTGCAGTATCCTTTAATGATCTTAGAAGATTATACTTATTTTTTAGATAAGAAAAAAGAGGCTTTGCGCCCCATTTTGATACAATTTTATTTTTATATATTCAAAAAATTAGAAGAAACGTCATCAGACATTTTTACATTAATTACCATGTTTCATATCTAACCTAAAAATTGACTCTAATAAACTCGCCGTTAGAACTGATATACCCTATGGCATTCTTACCAACATACACTTTTATTTCTGCACCTTTATGATCTCCATCGTACAATTTCATAAGATTAGATTTTTTTGAGCTGTTCATTACAAATATTTTATCAAGATAAATATTTGGCAACTTTTCTCTATCGTATTTCATAAATAAACGAGTTTCTTTATCTATCTGTATATCATCCATACCGTCTGGCACAAATACTACGTATACTTGGAGATCTTTATCGGAATAAAAATCATATTTACTAAACATCCTGTCAAATATTCCACTACAATACACTACAATACCTATTATCACTACCACAATGATAATATTGAATATTTTCCTTTTAGGGGTATTGCCAAACAAACTTAATCCAGTATTATTCTTAATCGCTTGCTGATCTTTGTTCTGATAATCTGAATTTGGATCACTTATTTGTAAATTCTCCATATCACCTATCCTTCCATCTAATATCTATATAATTTCTTAATAACTATAATTAATACCAAACTGATTTTTGACTTAAAATTTTTGGTGGTGTGTTTTCGCTAAAGTTTAAACCCACTTTGAGCGATTTGGAGTATAAATCATTATGGCGTTTTTTAAGACCGGTATGCTTTCTTATTGACCTGGAATTTTGTAACACCTTTTTTGAAATTACGCTTAAATGGATGTCTGTTTTGAAGAAGGACTATTCTAATAAATTCATTTATGCAGCAACTGGCACAATCCAGACTGGGTGCATGGTATCATTACCCTGTTGATAAGACTCTCCTTCTTTTATCTCCAGCTTAACACCTAAACTTTTTGAAACCCTTTCTATTTGTCGTATGGCTATTGCATAAGAGGTTTGTTCTCGACCTTCAAAGTAAATTGGTACTAGTTTACCATTTTCTATATAGTTTTTTCGATATAGCTCAATAAATCCTCTAATGAGATTTCCGCCGGCAAAACGCGATTCCCTGTCTGATGCCAGATCTGATATATTAATAACACTATCACTATCTCCCTCGCCAGTTTTCATTTTGCCTTCGTATGCCAGAATATAACCATGAATTCTTCCCTGCTGATCACTCCATTTTAAACTCATATTCGGCCTGCCTTTAGCTGAATTATTAATATCTTTAGCGATCAGCCCGTTTTCTAGATTGTGCATGTATACTAGTAACTCTGGATTATCTGCGTAGGCCTTACCTTCTAAAAATGCTACTGGGAGAGTGTCACGAAAACTCAAATAACCCAATCCGCTTATTCCTGTAATTTCTGCTGGGCTGAGTTCCTCGGTCAAATTTGGAGGCTGCTCTTGCGCGACAACGTTTCTTGTCATAATTAGACTTGGTTTAGTATCTTCTGGCGACAAAGAGAGCGAGTAAGATGTTTTATGAGCATTATCAGAATAAGCGACAGGGGCTTGGGGCAAATAAGTATTTTCAACTCTCGGTAAATGATTCATAGCATCTGAGTACCCCATGCCGATAATCACTCTTTCATGATCAAAGTTGCCGTCAGAATCGTGTCTCATTAAATATTCTGTAAAGAAATCTCGATATATCTCTTCTAGTATTTGCCCCGATTCAGGACGTTTTCGATAATTTGGCGCAACTTCAACATTGTCGGCAATAACAACCGATTTGGAATCACGCAATATATCTTCCGGAATTAACTCTCCAAGCTGCGGAGTTTCGGCGTCTTGGACGGCATCAATTAATTCTTTAATGTTCTTTTTAACATCGCGGTCTTCAGTTAATACACTTTGGGCGACAGTGCGCCATTTACCATCTGATGTTTTCTTCTGCACTGTGAATACAGAGCAAACCGGATTAAATGTGTAAACGTTGTTCTTGCCAGAACCAAACGGCATACAACAAGCTGTATCATTACCGGCAACTACTCCTTCTGGATCGCTCTTGAGATAAATCTTTCCTCTATACTGGTCTGTATCTTGCTGTCCGGAACTTGGCAAGCCAAATTCCGGGTGGTTAAGCATAGATTGCACGATTGCACTTTGTTCAACCGACAACTCAACTTCACCGCCAAGAAAATCCTGTAAGTTTAGTCCGGATGCTTTGAAATATCGCGATACTTCAGCAAAAAGCTTTCCGGGACTTTGTGCTAATCCGGGAATACCTTCTTTTCTGCTGCCTAATGCTTTTTTTAATAATTCGTTTATCGGCTTGTCTTCTGTTTGGCTTGATTCTTTGGCAACTTCATAGGTAATTTCCAAAGGATGGAAAGATTGAAGCCCGTCAAGCGCGCCTTCTACCAAAGCGTCCCTTAATTCAACCGCGGTTAAATCAAGATTTGGGATATCGATATAATTTGACGGCTTTTTCATCTGATGTTGTTGACCGGAATGTGAATCACCGATAGCCAGGAATCGTTCAGGTTCCTGCCAAAATTCCATAACTTTTTTAATACTGACATCGGATGTTCCATGAAAGGCGAGTGTTTCGACATAATGCTCCTTGCCCTCGGATCTAAGTTTAACCAATTTTTCTAAGATTTCACGTCGATTAAGAAGTAGTTTAATTTCGTAAAATTTCTTGAGATTCGACCACGAAGTAAATACATCTTTAGTATCGTGTATATGCTCTGACAACTCCTGAAGCCTCGGTATCAATGAAAAGCTTGCAATTTCATCTAGAGTAGTGCCTATTTGTTTAGCATCGGTATTTTGAGAAATAGTATTTAGCCTATGATAGCTTATGCCTTCGGAATATTCGGAAGTATCTGCTACCACCTGTTGCAAGACATTACCGTAAAACTTTGAAACAGACAATCCGGATGATTGGTAAAGGTTGGAAATGACATAGTCAAAAGCATGCAGAGCATCGTGTGCACTAATATCATGACGATGTATGTATTTAAGCATATTTTTATATCCAAAGATTGTTGCCCCTCTTTCAAAGGGGCCTGAAACAATTTCTTCATCTTCATCTTGCCAAGCTTCAAAATTTCTCCTCGCAAAATCAAACATATCTTTTATTTCATCTTCTGATAAGTTATCTAAACTAGCATTGCCGACTTCTAGACTCTCTGGGTCAACCGATAGAAAAAATTTTGCTACTCTGATTGAATACTGAACCCCTTCTGACCGAACGATTGACTGGACGAATTCTTCTGGCAATGCAAAATTCTGCTTGGTGATTAGTGCTAAGTGAACTTCACCCCTCGCAAGAAATGTTACCATTGCCTCTTTGGCAATCGCTTGGACTTCTGCTGATTGAACAGTATCTTCTGATCTAACAAATTTTCGTCTGATTTTTATGGCAAAGTCGACATCGCCCTTTGCAAGAGATTTTACCATCCCTTCCTTGGCAGCATTCTGAACCTCTTCCGACCAGATTACTTCTTCAGGTATATCATATTCTTGCTCGATTACCGCAGCATTACCGAAACGACCATCTGAAAGTGTT
>CAYMCH010000040.1:0-9559 GCA_964389035.1 uncultured Candidatus Saccharibacteria bacterium
TTTTGATGATCTAACGAGTTAACCCATGGTAAGATTTTTCGTTATCTAATTCGAAGAATAGACAAAAGATCTAATAATCGTTAAAATAATAAATAGAATATTATTTAGAAAACCATAATTACCCACCTAAGGTGGGTTTTACGGTGGTTGAAGGTTATTTTAATATGTTTTTGAAAAAAAAATACAAAGAAAAAAATATTAATGTTGTCAAAGTTAAAAAACCTATGAAAAGGAGGAAAAAAATAACTTTGTTTGTATTGCTTGCTCTATTTGTGGTGTTAGTAAGTTATGTAGCATATCTATATGCTTCAGGAAAAAAAATATTTGATACAGGCAATTTAACCGCTTCACCATTTTTTAAAAAGTTATCAGGCGAAGAGTATACACTAAAAGGTGAAGGAGATGGCAGAATTAATATTTTAGTATTAGGAATGGGTGGCGAAAATCATCCTGGAGGTCAGTTGACAGATTCAATAATGGTACTAAGTATTAATCCTGATGATAAAACTATGGCCATGTTATCCATCCCAAGAGATTTGTATGTGCCTATACCTGGCACCAAAATTAGTAAGAAAATTAACGAAGTATACAAAACAGGAGAGGATAAAAAAGAAGGCACAGGAGGAGAATTTGCTAAAGAAACAATTGGAAAGATACTAGATTTACCGCTTCATTATTATTTAACAGTTGATTTTTATGGATTCAAAAAGATAATTGATGAAGTTGGTGGGATAGATGTGAATGTCGAAAAAGCTATATACGATCCATTGTATCCAGCGCAAGACATGAAAGGGTATGAGTCATTCAAAATTAAAGCTGGTCAACAGCACTTAGACGGCGCCACAGCCTTAAAATATGCTCGTAGCAGAGAAACAAGTTCTGATTTTGACAGAGCGGCTAGACAACAAAAGGTTTTACAGGCTTTAAGAGAAAAACTATCCAACAAAGGTTTTTTGGTTATCCCAAAAAATATTGCTAATTTAATAAAAATAGTCAGCGAACATGTCAGAACAGATTTTTCATTAAATGAAATTTCAGCCTTGGCTAAATTGGCAGAAGAAATTGATTATTCTAAAACTGTAAGTAAAGTTCTTTCTAATGGAAATGACGGTGAATTGGTATCTGATTCTTCTAGTGGCACTTATAGATTGTTGCCCAAAGGTGGAAAATGGGAAATTGTACAAAGAGTTGCACACGAAATATTTACAGACCCTGATCTTAAAAAAGAAAGTGCTCAAATAGAAGTTGTGAACGGATCAAAGACTAGCGGTCTAGCGGGAAAATTAGCAGAAACGCTAAAAAGCTACAATTATACTATTGTATCGATAATTACAGGAAAGGCTACTGCTAAGACTACAATTAGTGATTATACAAATGGAACTAAACCAGTTACAATCGAATTTTTAGAAAAAAGACTTGGGGTTGAATCAATAAAATTAACTAGACCCTCTAATTCGACTAACATTGATATTTCCATTACAATCGGCGATGATTATAAAGGGTTTACCAAAGATCCAACATCCGATTAAAAATGGAAAAGAAACCTAATAAAATTTTTCGAACAGCTATGCTGGTGTTTATATTGGTATGGGCGACTGCCTTTTTTTGGTTGCTTAGTCCGGTTAGGGCGATAAACATCATAGTAATTATTATCTCTATCTTTTCTTTGTTATTGATATTTTTAGATAGAAATATAAATTTTAATCTTATCTACTTATCTTTTGTTACTTCATATGTTCTATATGGATATATGCTTACAAATAATTTTCCTGTTTGGATAATTATGCTAGGTGTCTTGGTGGTTACTCTTTATCTATTGTCATATCTTGATAAAAAAGTAGAGTTTGCTTATGGACAAAAAATTATATTTTTAACAACTTTTTCATTAATTATTTTAGAATTATTTATGTTTTTGGGTTATTTTTTAATAAGTCCGTTGAACAGAAGTTTACTTGTGTCGCTAACAATTTATCTCTTTTATGGATTTTGTGATAAGGTATTATCTAGTGGCAATTCTAATGGGATGAAATCTTATTTGTTGGTCTTTTTATTTGTTTTTGCTACAATTATTTTAACAGCATCTTGGGGGTAATTTTAATATAACGGAGTATGAATGAAAAAACTTGTGGAGAAATCGAAAATCGTGTTAACAAATATTGGAGATAAAATAAATGTTAAAAAAATTAGCGATAAAAAAATTATTAAGAAAAAACTAACTAATAAAAAATCTAAGAAAAGTAGTAGCCAGTCATTAGTAAAATCTCTTGTAGCTTCAATTATAGTTTTAATATTTGTGGTAGAATTAGCGTTTGCTATATCTGTGTATAGAATCAAAATGAAAGATGATGTCACAATAGCGATGGCGAAAATTATACCATATCCCGCCATAATTACTGCATCTGGTGTAGTAACAGTAGCGGAATATTGGATGGAAAAAGATTATATAGAACACTACTATGAATCCACAAAACAAAATGATTATGATATAAATGAACTTTCAGATCAAATACTTCGACAAGAAGCAGAAAATAAAATACTACAGAAACAAGCTATAGCTTACAAAGTTTCAGTTCCTAGTAAAGAAGTTGATGAAGCAATGGATCAAATATATGCTGAAAATGGTGGCGAAGAAGAGGTGGCCAAAGCGTTAAAAGACTTATATGGTCTGACTACTGATCAATTCAAAGGATTAGTAAAAACTCAGTTGCTCCGTGACAAAATTACTAAAGAAGTTATCGCCCATGTAGAGGCAAGACACATTTTAATTTCTGTTGAGCAAAACGCCAATCAGGAAAATATTGACGAAGCTAAGTCTAGAATTGATAAATATGCTGAGGAGATAAAAAACGGATTAAGTTTTGAAGAAGCAGCTAAAAAATATTCAGAGGATGTTGGAAGTAGCCAAGATGGCGGTAAACTAGAGTCATTTGCTAGAGGTGACATGGTAAAAGAATTTGAGGATGTGGCATTTTTGCTGAAAAAAGACGAAATTTCTGAACCATTTAGGTCTTCTTTTGGATGGCATATTGTAAAAGTCGAAAACACCTCTGGATATGTACAAATGAGCTTTGAAGACTGGACAAAACAATTATTAGATAAAAACTTTGTGTTTTATTTGTACAAAGATAAAGCATAACAGGATTAGCTTATTAATTTTAAATAAAATTTGACTTATAGAAATATTTTGTTATATTAATATCGTATGAATAAAGTATCATTCACCAAAACAAGTAATTTGCTAGCACTACTACTAGGGCTATCTTTTACTTTGCGGCGACAATGATCTTTTAATCTCATAAGTTCTTTCTATAAAAGGTAACCGCCGCAAGGCGGTTATTTTGTATCTTTCCTTTGGCGTGTTGGCTTTTGGAAAATCCAAGGGCGAACAACGTTAAGGGAGCGTATGAATGGTTCAAATAGCGATGTATCCGAAGGCAACTGCGGCGGACGAAGCAGCGGTACGCAGTTGCATTACCGAGACGACGTCTGCAGTTAGGGTCGAACTGGTCGGTGGGGATGGGAATCTCCAGATCAGGGCTATGGTCGAGATAGATGGTGGCAGAACCGGAGAAGCGATTCATCGCAATATCCGGTACGCGGTACGCGAAGCAATAAAAAAAGCCTCAGAGGCAAATGGGAGCAACTAGAATGACAAGTGTGGAAATCAAGTCGTATGATGTTGAGAGTGTCGACTACGGTGAGGACGGAGGAACAGAGTCGTTCACTAGATGCATCGTAGTGATAGGAGGAAGGTATAAGCAGGAGTGGAGATTCCCTGCCGGTACATCTCGGCGGAATGCCATGAAGAAGATTCGCGGGGCAATCCCAGTCTTCAAAAGGGGGTTGGACTTCTTCGCAAATATGAAACCGGTCGCCGAGTAACTAGCGGCGACAAAGACGAGTTGATGGAGCAGGGTAACGCCTGCTCCTCCCTCTTTACAAATTACAATTATTATTTATAATAAATACAAATGAGTTATCAAACTATTATCATTATTAGCATTATTATTCCGCTGATTGCGGTGTGATTTTGATAATCTGAGATAAAGGGAAAATAACAATCAAAGCCGCCGCAAGGCGGAATTTATGTTTTTTGGCTGGATGTTAGTCGTTTATTACAATTAACACTCGCCCGAAAACAACGAGAAAAACATAGGGAGGAAACACATGACGCATGAAGAGTTACTTCGTGTGGCAATTAAGCTTGCTGAAGAGCTTAATGCCGACAGTGGTGTTGGTGCAGAGCTTTTTAGGGTTTTGGACGAATGTGATGGAGTTTGCATTGAAATGGCACGTCTTGTGAGACTGCCATTCGATGAAAGCACGGCAAGAAGATGGAAAGAGATTGACTCATCTGATCTCTTTGAGCAGACGGCTGACCCGTGATGGGTAGCCGTTTTTTTATTTGACAACAATAATTATCTTTGATAACTTAAATATAAGTTATGAATATTATATGTAGAAATTATTTTTGGTTTTACTTTTTTACCGGACATGGTCGGGTGATTTAGCAATATCAAAATAATTTACATGATATTTCACAATTCCCGGCCGAAAGCCGGTTTTTTGTTTGCGCTGAATTTTTAAGTAATAAATATTTGCGGAGACAATAAACCAACAACCGAGGTATTCGTGCAATGGCATGCCTAGAAGCTCTTGCGACAGTAAATGAACAATTCGATTCCGGGCAGATAGAAAGAGAGAGGTTCTTTTGCTTGGGGCGGATTGCAGTGTGGGGGCAAGTGGCCGATTTCGCCCTGAGACAGTACGAAAGAACGGGCATCATCGCCCACAAACGTCACTGGGAGTATTGCACTGAGCAACGGCGCAATGCCGAAAGCGACTTGTTCTGCCTCGAAGGAGGTGTTTCATAGATGTGGGACATCGACGAGTGGTGACTATGCTCCGATCTGTAGTCTGGCGTGCATAGAGCGTCAGACTACCGTCAAAAAAATAAATCAAATGGAGAGTAAGGTGAAAAAAGTAAGTATTATTGGTTTTGGTAGGTTTGGAAAAACTTTGTATAGATTAATAAAGGATGATTTTAGCATTGTAATATACGATAAAAACCGACCATCGTCTAAAGGTATAGGTGTAAATAAAAATACATTAATCGCCAAAGATATTAAAGAGGCGTTAGACGCAGATACTGTATTTCTTGCTGTTCCAATAGGCGTTATGGAAGATTTCATTAATAAAAATAAGAGAAAACTGAAAGATAAAATTATTATTGATCTACTATCAGTAAAAACTTACCCGAAGAAAATATACAAAAAGTATCTTCCACAAAGTAAAGTGTTGTTAGCTCATCCCATGTTTGGGCCAGATAGTTCCAAGGATGGTTTCGATGGTCTACCGATTGTGCTAGATCAGTTCTGTTTGGATGATGAGAATTATCTATATTGGAAAAAATATTTTTTTCGTAAGAATTTAAAAATTATTGAAATGTCAGCCATAGAGCACGATAAAACGGTAGCAAAATCCCAAGCCATGACGCATATTATCGGTAGAGTTCTAGGTAATTTTGGCTATAAGGAATCACAGATAAATACCAAGGGGGATAAAAAGATGCTCGAGATAATTAACCAGACTTGTAATGATGATCTGGATTTGTTTTATAACATACAAAATAAAAATCCATATACAAAAAATTCCAGAAAATCACTACAAAAATCTATCGACAAAGTATTTAAATCAATTATTGATCATCGTTATAAAAAGAGAATCATCCCCATATACGGTATACAGGGTGGGGTTGGTAGCTTTAATGATGAAGCGATACATAAATATTTGAATGAAAATAAAATCAACAATTATAGAATCAAATATTTATATACTACTAAAAATGTTTTAAATAAATTAGATGAAAACGAGATTGATTATGGTCTGTTTGCCGTCTCGAATTCCAGAGGAGGAATTGTGGAAGAGACAACCGAGGAATTGGGTAAGCATCATTTTAATGTGGTAGAAATTATAAACTTACCTATCCAGCATTATATTATGGCTTTATCAGGAATTGAGCTGAACAAGGTTGAAAAAATAATGGCCCATCCGCAAGTATTTAAGCAGTGCGAACATAATTTACAAATTAAATATCCAAATGTTGTTTTGGAAAGCGGAAAAGGCGAGTCAATTGATAGTGCGAAAATAGCGGATATGTTATCAAAGGGAAAGCTAAATAAAAATATTGCTTCTATGGGTTCAAAAAGACTTGCAGATATGTATAGCCTAAATATATTAGACTCAAATCTTCAAGATGACCCGAATAACACCACTAATTTTTTGCTAGCAAGGAGATAAAAAATATTTAGCCATTGATTTAGAGCATGTTTGTGTCGCGATATCTTAAGTGAAAAGGATGGACGATGTCATGACGCATAGTACGCTCATAGAAATCATACAGATGATTATGGATGACTTTGTCGAGGACGCGGTCGAAAGCGCGTGCTCAACAGGTATGTGCGATGACAACTGCATTTGCGGCATGTATCGAATGGTTCAAACTGAAAAAGATTTCGGGGGATATTACCCATATGGGATCTAACCGCGACAGAACAGGTCTTGGGCTGCGACAGCAGCCCAAGACAGGCACTATTAATTATTAAAAATAATGGTATAATATTTATATGGAAAATATTATAGAACTGAAAAATATTGCAAAAACGTATCTTCTGAAAAATTTAGAAGTTCCTGTTTTGCATAATATTAATTTGGATATCAAAAAAGGGGAGATGGTAGCAATAATAGGTCCATCCGGATCTGGTAAGTCGACTCTTATGAATATTATTGGGCTACTTGATCGCCCGTCTATAGGCGATTATTTATTGGAAGGCGAAAAGATTACTTTAAATATGTCTGATAAAAAATTGGCTAAAATTAGAGCTAATAAAATAGGTTTTATATTTCAATCTTTCAATTTGTTACCGAAACAAACTGCTTTGGCGAATGTGATGCTCCCGACTATATATTTGAAAAATTCTACACCATCAAAGAAAAAAGCGTTGGAGCTGTTTAACAAAATTGGGTTAAATCATCGAGTAGATCATAAACCAACTGAAATGTCTGGTGGAGAAAAGCAGCGGATAGCTATAGCTAGAGCGTTAATTAATAATCCCGAAATAATACTAGCTGATGAGCCGACAGGTAATTTGGATAGTAAAAGTGGTCAGCAGATTATAGATATTTTAAAATCACTCAACCAGGAAGGTAAAACAATTTTGATTATTACTCATGATAATAATATTGCAAATCAATGTCAGCGTATTGTTAGAATACTAGATGGCAAGATCGAAGGAGACAATTATGATAAATAATATTAAAGGTGCTTTTAGTAGCATTTGGAACAACAAAATCACTAGTATTTTAACGATATTGGGTGTGGTAATTGGTGTTACTTCGGTAATTGTATTAATATCTCTGGGACAAGGTTTAAAAAATGATGTCTCTTCTATTATCCAAGGTATGGGCAGTAACATTTTCGCGGTAGTTGGGGGTAAGATAGATACGGAAAATATTCAAAATCAGCAACAGGTAAATCCTGCCCAATTTATTGCCGGAGATATATTAACAAGAGAAGATGTAGATTCTATCGCTTCACTTGATTTTATAGATGATGCAGTGCCGATGAGCATGGTGTCTCAACCCTTAAAAAGTAATGGCAAAATTGTTACCCCCATGGTTATCGGCACAACTTCAGGTTTCATAGACAGTATAGATTTAGTAGACTTAGAATTTGGTAATAATGTTGATAATAACAAGGACGACAGAACAGTAATATTGTCTGCAAAAACAAAAGAAGAATTGTTTGGGGATCAAGATGCTCTTTTACAAAGTGTTAGTATCGCAGAAATGGATTATCGTGTGATAGGTATACTCAAAAAGCCAGAAGCTAGTATTATGAGTAATGATTATGAAAATCTTGCCATCATATCTTTTGATAATGCAACCTTGATTAATAAGAATCAGGAGAAAATATTTAGAATCATTGCCAAAGCGAAAAATGGAACAGATATAAATAATGCTAAAGAAGATATTAAAAACATTATTATCAAGAATCATAACGGAGAAGAGGATTTTTCGGTACTTACACAGGAAGATTTGTTGGGTTTGATGGATCAATTTTTGAGCTTAGCTACAACTATGGTAACAGCCATAGCAGCAATTTCGTTGATTGTTGGTGGTATAGGTATTATGAATATTATGCTAATTACTGTTACAGAGAGAACTCGCGAAATTGGCTTGCGCAAAGCGGTAGGCGCTAGTAAGGGCGCAATATTATCACAATTTTTAATAGAAGCCATCATTATAACCTTGCTAGGTGGATTGCTAGGCTTAATCATATCGTTTATTGCTACATATATTATTGCAGCAAAATCATCTTTGAACCCAGAGATTACTGCTTCAACTATTGCACTTGCTCTAGGTATATCAACAGTAATCGGTATAATTTTTGGCTTATGGCCGGCTATGCAGGCAGCTCAAAAAGATCCCATAGATGCTCTAAGACGAGAATAAGTTGTTACGATCTAAATAGCGCTACTGATCCTATAATTGGTGCTACATCCACTAATTCAGATTTGATAATCTGCAAATTGTTTTTAATGTGAATATGAGAACAATTTTGTGTGGAGTCATGTAATCTTTTAATATACAAATCGTAGGAATAGGAAATTTTTCCAGACAAAATTATTTTAGATATGCCAGTTAGATTCGTAAAATTTGATAATGCGATTCCAAGATAAGAAACATTTTGTTGAATTAGTTCATTGGCAGATTGATTATTATTTAAAGCCAAATTAAATAGTTCTTCGATATTTTCAACCTCTATACCGATTTGTAGCGCTTGTTGCAACAGCGACCATCCAGAAAAGTATGTTTCCAAGCAATCGAGCCCCCCACAGGTACATCTGCGACCATTGGAAGCTACTTTTGTGTGACCAATTTCAGAGATAAGATTATTTTGCCATGGTCCGCTTCTTCCAATATAATATGATGATCCGATGCCAGTTCCAAGTGCAACCAAAGCAATATTTTCGTCCCATAAGTTAGAAACTGATATTTCTCCAAGTAAAGCCATATCAGCATCATTGCCAATCATAGTATAAGGGTAGTTGATAATATCATTTGCCATTATACCATTTAAATAATCCAAATTGGGACATAATTCTACTGAATGATTGGAATAATCTACAGTGCCGGGAATGGAAATTCCCACTCTTGTATCATTGTTTATCTTTAAAGAATGAAGCACATCCCAAATAATACTTCTAAAATCATTAATATTATCAGGGGTGTTTTTTTCAATTATTTGACTACTAACATGATTGTTTTCAACCCATGCAATTTTTGTATTAGTACCGCCTATATCAATTCCGATAGTATTATTTTCCATATAACTCCCTAAATTATTTTATATTTTATCAAAAATATTACTAAATATATGGTTGGAATTTAATATTTATAATTTTTAATCATTCAAATGATTTATTGCCAAAACGTTTTTATTCTACCTTCTCCATCTCTATAGTATCACTAAGTACAACCATACCTTTCTTAATCT
>CAYMCH010000041.1:0-9543 GCA_964389035.1 uncultured Candidatus Saccharibacteria bacterium
TATTAATAACTTTAAAAATATTAATCAGTCCAATATGTTGTGGACTTCTACATAAATTTGACAAAAAATACTCAATAAGCTATAATATAATCAACAAAATAAGTTATCGTACTATATTAATGTTTTTCTAGAAGCAGTGGGGAATCTATTTTCTTTTTTGTTCTGGGGTAACATAAGCGGTCTATTAATATATATTTGATGAGTTCAAAAGAAACTGATTTAAAGTTATTAGCTAAAGAGATTGAGGGTTGCCAGAAATGCCCTCTATTTAAAACTCGCACTAATACCGTACCCGGAAACGGTAGCCCAGAAAGCGAAATATTATTTATTGGTGAAGCACCTGGTCAGCGTGAGGATGAGCAAGGTATTCCTTTTTGTGGTGCTGCAGGTAAGTTTTTAGACGAAATGCTAGCAAGTATTGGCTTGCATCGTGATCAAATCTTTATTGCTAACACGCTTAAATGTCGCCCGCCGGAAAATCGTGATCCGGAAGATAGTGAAAAAGAAGCTTGCCGTCCTTATCTTGACCGCCAAGTGGAGATAATTAATCCTAAGTTAATTGTTTGTCTTGGCCGTCATTCTGTGGCCAGTTTTATTCCTGGAGCGGGGGGTATCTCTAAGCTTCATGGTAAAGCTGTACGTCGTCCCAATGGTCAAGTTTACCTAGCTCTTTATCATCCGGCAGCGGCTCTACACAACGGAGGATTACGCAAAACTTTAATGGAAGATTTTAGTAAAATTCCAGCAATACTTCATAAGATTAAACAAACTAAAAAAGAAGACAAGTCATCGGTAGAGGAGGATAAGAAAATTCAACAAAAATTAATTTAAATTATATATATTGGACAAATATGTCCAAGATCTAAATAAATGGAGAAAAAAGTAAATGGAAAAAATTGTAAAAATTAACAACAATACAGACAAGAAAGCAGTTTCTGATAAAAAACCATCCGCAAATGGGAACAAAATGATTTCTGCTTCTGTAAAAACTATTCCCGGGAATGAAGCTTTTATGAAACAAAATAAGCCTCAAAATGTAAAAAGAACGAACATCAACAGTATCAATCGCCAAGTTAATAATGCTAACACTAGAAACAATGCAATAAAAGGCAACAATATTAAGAGTGAGGAAGATTTAGTTAATGAGCCTCGCTTTACTGCTCAAACTACTTCCGGTCTAAAAACAGTAGTTGCCAATAAAAAAGCTTTAAGAGTTTTAGCGTTAGGCGGGTTAGAAGAAACCGGTGGGAAAAACGTTACAGTTTTTGAATATGGCGATGACATTATTGTTATCGACATGGGTTTAATGTTCCCAGACCAGGATATGCCAGGAGTTGACTATGTAATTCCTGATGTTTCATATTTAGAGAAGAATAAGCATAAGCTTAGAGGTTTGGTAATTACTCATGGTCATCTTGATCATATTGGGGCTATTCCTTATGTTTATGAAAAACTTGGCAATCCTCATATTTATTCTGCACCTCTTTCTATTGGTTTAATTAAAGCCCGTTTGGAAGAGTTTGGGTTGGTCCGCGCAGATCGTTTACATTCTATAGAGATCGGCAAAGACGAATTGCAGCTTGGGGTATTTAGAATCAAAACCTTTAGACTTACTCACAGTATTCCCCAGACAATGGGTTTGGCAATCTATACTCCGGAAGGTATGTTGGTTTATGTGACTGATTGGAAATTTGATCATACTCCGGCAGATGGTCGTCCGACTGATTTTTCTGCTTTGGCTCTACTTGGTGGAGAGAAACCTCTAGCTATGTTTTCCGAATCGACAAATGTTGAAAAACCTGGTATTTCAGTATCGGAGAGAGAAATTGAGGAATCTTTATTCAAGATTATGGATAAAGCTAGGGGACGTTTAATTATCGCAACTTTTTCAACTTTAATTTCACGTATTCAACAGATTATTAATATTTCAACAAGATTGGGACGCAAAGTTACTTTTATCGGGCGTAGCATGCAACAGACGGTTGAAGTCGCTATCTCATTAGATGCCTTAGTGATTCCGCCAGATACTATTATTGATCCGAGATCATTAAATTCAGTTCCTGACAATAAAATCACTATTGTTTGTACTGGTTCGCAAGGTGAATTTAGCGCCGTATTAAATCGAATGTCAAGAATCTCTACTGGTGAACATAAGCAAGTTAAGATTAAAAAAGGCGATACAGTAATTCTATCATCATCGCCGATTCCAGGTAATGAGCGAAGCGTATCTGATCTTATGGATAATCTATATCGTGCTGGTGCCAGAGTTATGTATCAGAAAATTATGGATGTACATACCTCCGGTCATGCCAATCAAGAAGATTTAAAATTAATGTTAGCACTTATTAAACCAAAATATCTTATCCCTGTTCATGGTGAGCGTCATCGTTTGATGCTTCATTCCCAAATAGCACAAGATATGGGTATTGTATCTGAGGAAAATTGTTTAGTGGCAGATGATGGACAGGTTATCGAATTTTTAGACGGTGTTGGTACAGTGACTAACAAGCGAGTCCCAGCTTCATATGTTATGGTTGATGGTTTGGGGGTAGGTGATGTTGGTAATATTGTGTTGCGCGATCGTAAAGCTATGGCTCAAGATGGAATATTTGTAATTATTGTTACAGTTGATCATAAAACTGGTCAGATTGCAACTTCACCAGATATTATTTCTCGAGGTTTTATTTATATGCGTGAGAATGAAAGTTTAGTTCACAAATCTAGAGCTGAAATTAAAAGACTATTTGCCTCTCACGCTGCCAATAACAGTGGTCCTCATGCTGATTGGAATATGATTAAACAAAAATTGCGTGATGAAATAGGAGAATTTCT
The DNA here is from genome assembly GCA_964389035.1 of uncultured Candidatus Saccharibacteria bacterium. GTDB lineage: Bacteria > Patescibacteriota > UBA1384 > XYA2-FULL-43-10 > XYA2-FULL-43-10 > CAYMCH01. The sequence goes on from CAYMCH010000041.1 coordinate 2,833, forward strand.
TTTTAAAGAAACCGAACGTCGCCCGATGGTAATTCCTGTAGTAATCGAAGTCTAGTGACAATAAGTTAGAAATCAAAAAAGAAATATTGGATAAAGGATTTAGAATTCAATAAAAAAGTATTTATAGCATAGAACTATAACACAGTTTTTATGGAGTGTTAATTCGCAAAATTTTTAGAAAAGAAACGTCTCTTATTTATATGCTTGGGGATGTTTCTTATACAGTATTCCTCATTCCTCGAATAACTTGCACGAGAAAACAGCTAAGGGTATAATGAAAATGCATCTTATTTTGCGTTGGTTTTTGTATATAAACTATATATTTTGTCAGTTTTGTTTTGATTAATATATAGATTAAAGGGCTTAAAAGAACTACAGAGTTTTGTATTAAAAATCCGTGGAGGAATAATTGGGACGCAAACGTAAATATCCTAAACATAAACAAAAGAAACCAAAATGGTTTCAGACAGAAAACGAATGGGGAGATTTTGTTTTTGACTGGGGGCTGGGATTAGAGAAAGATACATGGCGAGAAATATTTGGAATAATTATTTTTTTGTTTTCTATAATAGTATTGCTCGGTTTTTTTGGCTTAGCAGGAGACTTTGGTTCTGGAACTTCAAAATTAATGAAACTGTCGTTTGGCCCAATAACCTCTTATGTATTTACGCTTGGTTTTATGTGGTTCGGATTATCTCTGCTTTGGCCAAAAATGTCAAAACTAAAAGTTTCAAATATTGTTGGTTTTATCCTGTTGGTATCTAGTTTGTCTGGTTTTATCCACCTATTTGTGCCTGTGCAAGATGTACGCGAAGCAGCATTTCAGAGACATGGCGGGGGTCTTTTAGGTTATATTGTTTCAGTCTCTCTTAGGCAAAATTTGGGATTATTTGTAGCTTTCTTAATCTTGACCGCTTTGGTGGCGATATCTGTAATGATGATTGCCAATTTATCTATTCGAAAGATTTTTGGTAGTGAAGAAAATGAGAAAAGTAGCGAAGAGAATGGTAAGGTTCGTATCAACAAACAGATGTCAGCTGCCAAGAGCTCAATGTTTGGTACTCTGCGCTCTAAATTTGGTTCTATGAGGAAGCCAAAGGCACTAGAACCAGAAATCACCAGAGCTCCAGTGATCGAAGTTGATGCGAGATCTATGATTAAAGATAAAGATTGGCATTATCCGCCGATTGAAATATTACAGGAATCAGATGACGCGCCAAATCCTGGAAATATCGAAAAAAATGTTGAAACCATACAAAAGACGCTTACAACTTTTGGAGTAGAAGTAGCTCCAGGTGAGGTTAATGTTGGTCCGACTGTAACTCAATACACTTTCAAACCCAAAGAGGGAGTAAAATTAACCCAAATCACGGCGAGAGCTCAAGATTTGGCTTTAGCTTTAGCTTCAAAATCACTTAGAATTGAAGCTCCCATTCCAGGTAAAAGTTCGGTTGGTATCGAAAATCCAAATATTATTCCAGCCAAAGTTACTATTCGAGAGCTATTGCGTGCAAAAGAATTTAAAGCCGTAAAAAGTAAGCTTACTATAGCTTTAGGCAGAGGAGTATCTGGTGGTGCTGAAGTTGTTGATTTGGAAAAGATGCCTCATCTATTAATCGCAGGAGCAACAGGTAGCGGCAAATCGGTATGTATTAATTCAATTATTGCTTCTTTGCTATTCAACAATTCCCCTCGTGATTTGCGTTTGATAATGGTTGATCCTAAACGTGTCGAGCTTACAAATTATAACGATATTCCCCATCTGTTAACGCCAGTTATCACAGAAGTAGATCAGACCGTATCAGCACTTAAATGGGCGATATATGAGATGGAGCGTCGTTACAAAGTATTTGCAGCTGAAGGAAAAAGGAATATTACAGCTTACAATCAAAGCCCTGGTGATGAAGGCAAGATGCCTTATATTGTGATTATTGTTGATGAATTAGCTGATTTAATGTCTCAAGCAGCCAGTGAAGTTGAGGGTTCAATTGTTCGATTAGCTCAGATGGCTCGTGCTACGGGCATGCATCTAATTGTAGCTACGCAACGGCCAAGTGTAGATGTTATTACGGGCTTAATTAAGGCAAATATTCCAGCTAGGATTGCCTTTGCAACTGCATCTCAAGCTGATTCAAGAACCATATTGGATATGTCAGGAGCTGAAAAGTTACTTGGCAATGGTGATATGCTATTTTTAGGTAATGGACTAAATAAGCCTAAGCGTATTCAAGGATGCTTTGTTTCTGATCCAGAATTAGAAGATTTGGTAAAATATCTCAAAGAAGAGCAAGAACCTCAATACGATGAAATGATCTTGCAATTTAAATCATCAAAAGGTGCTGGTGGCAGTCATGGTGACGGAGGTGGCGAAGATGATATGTACGAAGATGCTGTGAAAGTTGTTGTAGAAGCAGGTAAAGCGTCAGCATCACTTTTGCAAAGGAGGCTTAGAGTCGGTTATGCTAGAGCTGCTAGAATATTAGATATTTTAGAGAGCAATGGAGTCATTGGGGCTGCAGATGGTGCAAAACCTAGAGATATATTAATATATCCTGGCGAGACGGATAGTTTTTTAAGTCAAGGATCGCAGATAAATAATACACATCAATATAATAATTTTCAGAACACGCCAAATAATTACAATCAAGATAGTAATTATGAAGATATAGAGAGAGATTATCGGTAAGAATGGTGCGGAAGAAACCACAAAATAAGTAGGCAGAATAACTAAATCTGAATTATCGGATCCTAATGAAATTTCAAAATGTCCAAAATAACAATTTAGCAATACACCAATCGGCGAAGGCGGGAGTATCTTATTATGTTTTTCGTTTATCAACTATCATTAACAATAAAATATGACAGCAGGATTCTCTTTAAGAAAAATTAAAACAACAATAACTTTAGGACAAAGGTTAAAGCGTGCGAGAAAAAAACTCAAGATTGAACTTGTTGATGTTGAATTACGGACGAAAATTCGCTCAAAATACATTGAAGCTCTAGAAAACGATGATTATATAAATTTACCTGCGGACGCATATACCAAAGGTTTTGTTATTCGTTATGCTAAATTTTTAGATCTAAATGAGCAAAAAGCTTTAAATGACTACTATAAGCAAAAGTCCAAATTTCATCAAAGCAAAGATGACATAATTAATCCAAATAATTCTTATCGAGAAGTTAAATATATTATTACTCCAAAGCTTTTTGCGCCATTGGCATTGGGTTTATTGGTTGTAGGTTTGTTTTCGTATTTGGCTTTCCAAATATCTGGTTTTGCAGCCGCGCCAGATTTGGAGATATTGTTCCCAGCTAATAATTCGATAGTAGATAATGAAGATATTGAAATACGTGGGACAACAAGCCAACAAGCGAATGTTTATATCAATGAGCAAAAAATTCAGGTAACTTCGGAAGGTTCGTTTTATGCTGATTATAAAATGTTGCCAGGTATCAATGTTATCCAAATTAAATCGGTCAATAAAGCTAGCAAGGAGAAAACTATTACATACACACTCGAATATAAATCAAAATCGGCCAAAGTAAAAGAATCAAAAAATTATAAAGAATAACCACTATTAATATTTTTAATTAGGAAATATAAATTATTTACTCAAAAATATTCAATAATTATAGTTAATTATTTACAAAATATTTAAAAAATTTAATTATTTAAACAAAGGAAGCTCGATGGCCAAAAAAACAGAGAAATCAGAAAATAAAAAAGATCAAACACAAAATTCTGGTCGTAGCGAGGCACTAAAATCGGCTTTATTATCAATAGAGAAACAATTTGGCAAGGGTGCAATTATGAGTTTAGAAGATGGGGCCAAATTAAATGTAGAAACAATCTCTACTGGTTCTTTAGCATTAGATATAGCCCTAGGGGTTATGGGTGTGCCACGAGGCAGAGTGGTAGAAATATATGGTCCTGAGTCTAGTGGCAAGACCACATTGGCGCTTCATGTAGTGGCCGAAGCTCAAAAACTCGGAGGCAACGCGGCATTTATTGATGCGGAACACGCTCTTGATCCTGAATATGCCAAAAACATAGGAGTAGATTTGAATAATCTGCTTATTTCCCAACCAGATACAGGCGAGCAAGCACTTGAAATAACCGAGACGCTAGTTCGTTCGAATGCTTTGGATATTATAGTCATTGATTCTGTTGCTGCTTTGGTTCCCAGAGCTGAAATAGAAGGTGAGATGGGCGACAGCATGATGGGCGTACAAGCTAGATTGATGAGTCAAGCTCTTCGAAAATTAACAGGTGCAGTGTCAAAATCAAAAACTGTTCTAATTTTTATCAATCAAATCCGTATGAAAATTGGAGTCATGTTTGGTAATCCTGAGACGACCACTGGTGGTAATGCATTAAAATTTTATTCTTCAGTTAGGCTAGATATACGCAGGAAAGCAGTGTTAAAAAGAGGAGAAGATCAAGTAGGCAATCATGTGGTGGTCAAAGTAGTAAAAAATAAAGTAGCCCCTCCTTTCAAAACCGCTGAGTTTGATATTATGTTTGCTCAAGGAATTGATGCCGAAGGCGAGCTGATAGATCTTGGGGTACAGTATAATATTGTCGAGAAGTCAGGCTCTTGGTTGTCTTATGGTCCGGAAAAACTAGGTCAGGGTAAAGAAGGTGCTAGAGAATTCTTAAAGAAAAATTCTAAAATATCTTCGGAAATAAGAAAAAAAATTTTTGTAGCTGTTAAAGAATCTAAAAACGAAACAGCCATGATGGCCAGTGAGGATGAAACAGAAGAAATTAAATAGACAATATTGATACATATGGAAAATAAAGCTCTAGCATATACGCTAAAATTGCTTTCTAAAAAAGATTATTCGGAGTATGAAATTCGCCAGAAATTAATTTCGCGCGAGTACGATCAAACACAAGTAGAAAAGGTAATAACCTTCTTAAGATCAAAATTATTTCTAGACGATAAAAAATTTGCTCAAAATTATTACAAAAACCATTTACAGCGAGGTACTTTACGAATTAGATTTGAGTTGAGACAAAAAGGTATATCGGATGAAATAATTACCGAATTAATTTCAAGCATCGATAACGACGATCAATTGAAGAAAGCAAAGGAAGTTGCTTTAAAATGGGTGAAAAATAAAGGTAATAAATATCAAGAAAGTTATAAATTAAAACAAAATCTATTAGCAAAGCTGAGTCGGCAAGGCTTCGAATACGATGTGATTATAGAAGCAATTGAGGACTTAGAAAGAGAGGGGCTTTATGGATTCAAATGATCCCAACCAAAATGGTCAAGATTATCAAAAAAATATTTCTGAATCATATCAAGAGTATGAAAATTTGTTAACCCAATACGATCAAGAACAAAAAAGTATTATTGGTTTAGCTTATCAGGATTTGAATCAGAAGTTAGTACAGAAGATGAGAGAGCAAATTGAAGCCACTTTAAAATCATTATCGGAGTCTTCATCTCCTATTGAGTCTGAATTTGGTTATATCTCCGAGGATCATTTAAATAGCCATCGAATTAAAGAGATGCTTGATAGCATTGCAAGTAACAATACTCATTTTGTCAAAATTGTACAAAAGTATCAGGAATTATTTCCCAAAGAGGAGCTAAAAGCTAGATTGGATTGGAATAGAATATACGATAACTATAGAGAACAAATTTCACAGTCATTTGATAAAATTGGAGAAATTCTTAGTGCAATTAATAAATATGGTTTAGAAGATGAAAGCAAATTGCTGGAATTATACCGTTATTTAGAAGACCAACGTGTAGCTACAGATCATATTTTTCGCGAGGGTACAGGGGTTTTTTTACAGACTAATGGTGTTGATGTTCAGGAGAGACCTATTTACGAGCAATATGAAACTGAAGAAATTAAGCCGACTCTATACGATTCGTTGGATTCTTGCCTTATTAAATCAGAGACAACGGCAGAGCACCAATCCAAAATAGAGGATGGGTCTGGGGAAATTACACCAAATTCTGTTATTGCAGAAGCTCAGTTTCAATTAGGGCATAATATCCAATCTGAATCTGAATATATACCAAGAGGTGAGGTGGTTTTTGATTATAGTAGTGCGAATGACAATCAACCCAGAGATTCGGTTATTGTCGACTGTTCAGAGATCGGTAAAACCGAAGAAATAAAAGAGCCAATTCAAGTTTATGAGCAACCAATTCAGCCTAAATCTTATCTAGAGGTTAAGGCAGGACATGATGATAATGTTGTAGCAAAAGAAGACGAAGGCAAAGAAGATAAGTTAAAAATTGAAAAGACAAAAGGTCTGGAGCCCCTAGCCGAAGATGAACATTCTAGCAAGTCCCATCGCAAAACTTCAAAAGAAGACGAAGGCAAAGAAGATAAGAAGAGCAAAAAAGAAGATATTGAGGAAAAAGAAGGCGTCAAAGAACTAAAACATAGGGTCAATGAGGTCGATGAAGAAATTAAAAAGACCGAGGATTCGATTCAGGAATTAAAACAGATAGAAGAAGAAGAAAAAGGCACCGTTGGCGGTAATGATGTGATGGAAATCGAAGGTAAAGCTTTGTTGCAAGCTGAAATATCTCGTATGGAGGGGAAAGCCGAAGAACTTAAAAAACAAAAAGAAGAGCTGGAAAAAGAATTGGATAAATTCAAATAATACCATTGTTCTAATTTTGGGGTTAATATCAATTTCGGGGTGCTAATTTGTTAAAATATCTTCAATCATTTTTC
>CAYMCH010000042.1:0-9174 GCA_964389035.1 uncultured Candidatus Saccharibacteria bacterium
GTACTTGGAATCAAGTGTCACCTTTTCCATATTTGATTGATCAACAGGACATTTCATAGTACTATTATAAATATAAATTCTACATTATCAAATAATTCGTTAAATAATCATTAGAATTTTTGTGGGATAATATGTATTAATTGTTTCTTGGATATAATAAGATGTAATAAGCTGGACCTACTACGATACAGAATGAGAAGAGGTAAGAGTATGACAAACCTTAGCCCCGATCTCATCGCTGAGAACCTTGCGAGAGCCGTCGCTAACGGTGAACATCCCAATCCGGGTGTCGCAGCAACTATCATCATCTGTTGCATAAAATGTGATTCAGCCAAGAGATTTAGTACAGCTCCTTTGCTAGACGCAGATTCTGTTGAGAGCATTATCGCAACAGCTTCCATCCTCGGTTTTCCAGGTTTTATTATCCAATTCAGCCACGGCAAACATCAAGGAGAACTTTCAGCCAAACTGATTGAATTTGCGACAACAACTAAGTTCCTTGGTAAAGAGGAACTAAAGAAGATGCGTGATGCTTTCGAGGCTTTAAGAACCGTAGAGACTGACAGTAATGGCAGAATCAGACTAGACAAAGCTATAAATACGCTAGGGATGTTACCTTAGCAATGAGCCACTCAGTCTCGAAGTCATATCAAAAAACCACTAAGTAGCAACGATCAGCCATCACGACCGCTCCGGTGCCGTAGCTGGCTCGGAGCACCCTAAAAATCTTATCTTAATACTATTCATTCCTAAGCACTCTGACAAAAACATCGCTTGGAATATTTACACGTCCTAATTGTTTCATTTTCTTTTTGCCTTTTTTTTGCTTATCTAGCAATTTATTCTTGCGAGTTACATCACCGCCATATAGTTTTGCTGTCACATCCTTACGAAGTGGGGAAATACGACTAGAAGCAATAATGCTGGAACCTATAGTTGCTTGAATTTTTATTTCAAAGTTTTGTCTAGGAATTAATTCTTTTAGACGATCAACGATTCTACGAGCTTCATTTTGAGCTTTTTGAGAATATGAGATAAAACTCATCGCATCTACTTTTTCATCGGCTATCACAATATCTATTTTAGATAATTCTGATTGACGATATTCACACAATTCGTAGTTCATAGATGCATAACCAGAAGAAACACTCTTGAGTTGATCATAGTAATCAATAATTAATTCTGCCAAAGGTATTTTATATTTAATTAGTACTCTATCAGTATCGAGATATTCTGTATTTGAATACATCCCTCTTTTTTTCTGGGTAATATCCATAATATTTCCAATATAGTCTTTAGGAGTAATAATTTCTAGATCAGCCCAAGGTTCAAGAATTTCTTTATACTCGTTCCTATTTGGCAAATTTGCTGCTTTATCGATAATTTTCTCGAAGTCATTATTTAGTATTACTCTATATGATACTGTAGGACTTGTTATTACTAAATCGAGGTCGAACTCCCTCTCTAAGCGTTCACGAACGATATCCATATGTAAAAGTCCCAAAAAACCGCAACGAAAACCATGTCCAAGCGCCTCAGAACTTTCTGCCTCATAGTTAAAAGAAGCATCATTAAGCTTCAATTTTTCTATAGCTTCTTTAAGTTCTGGATATTGATCGCTCTCAGTACAAAAAATAGAAGCGAACACATAAGGTTTAACTTTTTTATATCCAGACAGGGGAGAGAGTGAAAAAATTTTTTTATGCGTTATTGTGTCGCCAACTGCTGCCTCAGAGACACTTTTAAAACCTGTTACGATATAACCAATTTCTCCTGCAGATAGGGGAGAAAAGGGAGAATATTTTGGACGAAATATACCTATCTCTTCAGCTTTCCCATTAGCTTTCGTTTCCATTAAATATATTTCGTCATCTTTGTTAATTGATCCTTCAAACAATCTAATATATGCCACCACTCCGCGATAGGGATCATAATTAGAATCAAATATTAAAGCTCTTAATTTAGAACTATCGTCCCCTGTTGGAGCTGGCAATCTATTAATAATGGCGTCAAGAATATCTTTTACTCCTTCTCCTGTTTTGCCCGATGCTAACATTATATCTTCTTCTTTACACCCCAACAAACGTATTACTTCTTGTGATACTTCTTCAATTCTAGCTGCTGGCAAATCAATTTTATTCAATACAGGGATAATTTCCAAATTATGCTCCAAAGCTGCATACAGAGTAGACAAAGTCTGCGCCTCTATTCCTTGAGTTGCGTCAACAAGTAAAATTGCTCCTTCTACAGCTGCAAGAGATCTTGATACTTCATATGAAAAATCTACATGACCTGGCGTATCTATCAAGTTTAATATGTACCCTTTATACTCCATTCTTACAGGAGCTAATTTAATAGTAATTCCTCTTTCTCTTTCTATATCCATCTGATCGAGCAATTGTTCTTTCATTTGTCTTGCTTCTACGGTACCGGTAATCTCCAACATTCTATCTGCCAAAGTAGATTTACCATGATCAATATGAGCAATAATGCAAAAATTTCTAATTTTATTTATTTTGTAGGACATAATATTACATTATCATATTTATTATTATTTCGTAAATAATTTTTTATCCCGAGAAAAGTCTAGCAAAAAAGCCTTTTCTTTTGTCTAAATCTCTAATTAAATGCCTGATATCTGCTTTTACATATTCTTGACTTTTTTCATATATTTCATTAATTTTATCGAAATGGTACCAACGATATTCTTCAATAGGTGGAAGAAAACAGTAATTTGCTAAAGATCTTTGTGATTTTTCTTGTTTAAATAACAAAATATCAAGTGCTCTGGCTGCCACCAAAGCCCTGTTCAATTTTGCTTTTTCATCAGTATTTCTAATTTGATTTAGCGAAGATGCAACAATATAATCGCAACCCTTATCTAACAAAATGTTAGTAGGCAAATTATTTGTAACACCACCATCTATTAAACGTAGTTCGTTTATTATTCTATAAGAAAATACACCAGGATAAGCAGCAGACGCCATTATTGCAGCCACAACAGAACCTTTATCTAAAATAACAGCACATCCTTTATCTATGTCTGTTGCTATAAGAAAAAGTGGCTTTTTCAACTTAGAGAAATCATCGTCTTTTATTAATTCTTTTAATAGCTCTTCTATTTTTATAAAAAGGTTATCTGGATGAGCTGATAGCAATATCTTTCTTCGACTTAATAATTGCCTCTCTTTTAACAAAAGGACAAATTTATTAACTATCTCAACTCCTCCATAAGCATACAAACCTCCAATTATCGCCCCGGCAGAAGTTCCAGCAACAGCTGAAATATTGATATGGTTTTTCTCTAGCTCTTCTAGCAAAGCTAGATGGGCGACACCCAACACTCCACCACCACCCAAAGCTAAGCCGATTTTCATCTTCTTAACTCCTTTAGAATTTTTAAATTATCAATATCGCTTTTACCTTTATTGCCCGGAGTTTCTATTATGCCAGGCAATGATCGTAATTTGGGATGATTCACTATTCTTTCAAATGCTTCCAATCCGATAAATCCATTACCAATATCCGCATGCCGATCTTTTTGAGCCCCCAGTGGTACAGCTGAATCATTCAAATGTAAACACACTAAATTATCTAAACCTAAGCATTGATTAAATTCTTCTAAAGTTTCTTCTAGCCCTTCTTTTGTCGCCAAATTGTAACCCGATGCAAAAGCATGAGCTGTGTCTAAGGTGACTTTGATACGATTAGATCCAACAGCTTTAACTATTTGAGCCAACTCATTAAATGTGTCCCCAATAATATCTCCTGCACCAGCCGAATTTTCTAAAATCAGATAATGGCCATCAGGCACCGCACTTAAAACATTTTCAATCGCTAAAATAATTTTAGTTAAAACATCTTCAAACTTCTGTCCTTTCGTTGAACCAACATGAAAATTTACACCCAATGCCCCTAGCTTTTTCGCTTTTTGCATATCATCAATAAGCGAAGCGATGGATGATTCATAATAAAATGGATTTGATGAAGCTAAATTAATTAAATAGATGCCGTGGATAATAACTGGAGATATTATATTTTTCTTATTTTTTTCTAGGTATTTATTAATTTCATTATCCGGAATCGATAAAGCACCCCAGCGCTGAGGAAGATTGCAAAATACTTGCATACACTCGCATCCAATTTTTTCCGCACGTGTTATGCAGTCAGAAAAAGGTTGTTTGGTAGAAATATGAGCACCAAGTTTCATAACAATAGAATTAAAAATAAGATGTTATTTTATTTAAATCACCATTTAATATTATCGGCTTCATTGATACCAGTTCATCAGAATAACTTATGTTGGGTACAGGGTTTAATAAAAATATCTTTTTATCTGATACATAAGCAAAGCTCATCTCCATCAATACGCTACCGCCTATATAATTTTCGATATCGTTCTTAGAATAATTTAAAACAAGTATCGCATTACAATTTTTTATTAAATTGTAATACCTTTTTATCATATCTACATCATTGGCATACGACTCACGATATCTCAAATCGCCATTTTTTTGCTTGTCCAATATATACTTTTCAAGAGATAATTTGCCTTCTTTAATCTGTCTAGTAACATAAGGAATATCTACCTTATGACCATCTGACTCGAGCCGATTATAAATTTCAATAATTTTGTCGGAAAAAACCACACTTGCGCATACCACGATTTTCATTTCCAGAACCTTTCAAACCTTACCATTAATGTATTTAGGTCAATTATAGCATAATAACCCAAGTATCCCCCGGCTAGCTTAATCACTTTGGTTGAACCCAATTTAGCTACACCCCAGGTATGATGTATGTGACCGCAAATATGAACTAGAGGCGCATCAGATAGTTTAAGCCTATTATTATCGCCACTAATCTGGTTTTGTAATTCCTCGCCCGGGACATTGTTGAGTAGGCTCGGAATGACATTATTATTTTGATTATTGTAATTTTGGATTTGTTTGTTACTTGTATCTTGTATCTTGGGATTTGTTTGGTCAAATTTTTGAAAATTTGCCAAGCTCGGTGGTGGCACATGTGAAACAAAAATTGTGCCGGCAATAGCTTTTTTATCAACCGATCTCTCACCTTGATATTGCCCAGACCAAGAAGCAGGCGAACCGCCGACTCCAGTAAATTTCCGTCCTGAGAATTCGACAACTTGACCCTCTAATGATTTATATTTTGCATTTAATTTATGATAGGCTCTGCCAAAATCATTATTCCCAGGAACCCACAGTAACTTTGATTTAGTACGTTCAATTAACCAGATAAATTCTTCAACAAATGATGCTGGTTCTCCAGAATCCACAACATCACCAGCAAAAATAATACAATTGATCTTCTGTTGTGTAATAAGATCGTAAATCAGAGAAAGAACTTTATAGGAAGTATGAATATCGGATATTAAAAGTGCTTTCATTACATTTTTCTGTTAATTTCTAAAGTGAGTTTGCCTTCCGAAGTAGAAGCACTTATTATTTCTAAATTTTGGTCATAAAGTTCTCTCGATTTCATAATCATAAGTAGATAATTGTTAACATTATTTTTAATATTGCTTGGAACCGAGACTGCTCCAGTCGCTAATTCATCAAGAAAAAATATTAATTTTTGTTGTTCTATCTTAGGCCTAACAACTGTTTTTATAGGCAAAGAAAGTGCGTTATCGCTAGTCCTGCCAGTAATTATAATGCCTTTGTTATCAATAGTTAATCTAGCTCTTTTCAACGGAAAATCAGAGTCTGCAACACCTAAATAATTTGAAACTTCTATCTCTGAAAAATCGACATTTACTGTTTCTCCGATTTTAATTTTCTCGGTTTTTGAAATAAAACTATCCGACAGAGTAACCTGATTTATTTTTCTATTTTCTACAATCAAATCAATACCGCTTTTAGTATAATTTTTTATATAAAACATAAATATTATTAACCCAATAAAAATAAAAATCAGGAAAAGTATAATTAACGGCAAAGAACAACAATTTTTATTTTTCTTTTTATCAATTTCTTTATAAAACTCTTTTTCTTTCAATTGATTTTCATCTGTTTTATCAGAAATATTTAACATGTTTTTCATGTTATCTTTTATTTTTACAATTTTATTGAAATCATGCTTATCACTCATTATCTAACCCTTCTCTTTATTGCCCAATTAAGCTCTTCGAGTCTAATTATTTTTGAAAGAATTAAATATATAATTGCTGATGAAACGATAACCAAAAGCGTTTGGGAAAATATACCAACAAATGTTGTCATATCCACTATGCGAGAAAATAGATGCTTTGACAATTGCATTACAATAGAGGTAATAAATGTGATAAATAATATCTTTAGCATAGATAGCAACAACTCTTTATCTGGTTTATAGCAAGTATTTTGTGCTAATTGGTAATAAAGCAATATTGCGTTAATGTAACTCGATACACTAAATGCCAAAGCCAAACCACCCACTTTAAAATATGGAGTAAGTAAATATGCTAGCAATATACCAATAGTTGCGGAAAAAACTCCTGCATACATTGGCGTTTTGGTGTTTTTGATTGCATAAAAGGCTCTAGCAAACAAAGGTATTAAACCCTGAGGCAATAAAGCTAGAGCAAAAAAGGCCAAAGTCATAGCTGTTGCTTGAGTATCAGTCCAAGCGAAAAAACCAGCTCCCAATATTAACCTTACTATCTGTGCTCTTAATAATATAAATAATACCGAGAAAGGTATTAATGTATATGATATCGTCCTAATCGTTTTATTGAGATATCTGCAGTATTTATTGTGGTCAGAATCTGAAGCAGCAGATGTCAAAGTAGGAAAAACTGCCGTTGCAAGAGAACCTCCGAACACAACAGTAGGAACTGTTTGAATATTATTTGCAAAGTTAAAAGCACTGACTGAACCGGCCGCAAGAGAAGAAGCAATAGAGGTATAAACCAACAATAATATTTGATTGGCACTTAATCCAATAGTTCTTGGTAACATCAGTGTTATAATTTTTTTTACTGCTTTATTCTTATAATCTAAAGTAAAACAATATTTGTAGCCCATTTTAATGGCACTAGGTATCTGAATTACCAAATGCAGAAAGGAACCAATAACTACAAAATAGACTACACCCAAAGTACCAATATTTTTCCCAAATAAAATTATTCCAATAATTATTGATAGATTATAAACCAACGGAGCAAAGGAATAAGCTACAAACCTATTATAAGTATTAAGAACACCAGATATCACATACGAAGCTGAAAAAAATATCGGCGTTAACATTAATATTCTTGATAATTTAATAGTTTGATTTATTTTTTCTTCAGGAAAATTCGAAACTAAAAGATGCATAATGTGAGGTAATATAAAATACATAATCAATGCTGATATGATCATGGCAATAACCGCAATATTCAATACAGTATTTACTATATACCAAGCTTCTTTTGTCTCTCCTTTATTCTTATAATTAGAAAATATTGGTACCAAGGCTGAAAATATTGCCCCTAGTATTAAACAATTGAAAACTAAGTCGGGTACTCTGAAAGCGGCAAAGTAAACATCGAGATTATTGGTGTTTATGTATCTGGCTAATAAATGATCTCTGAGCAAACCAAGAATATTACTAAGCGATAATGTAAAAATAAGCAAAAGGCTAGCGAATCTGACGGAATTTTCAGAATGAAAAAATTTTGATATTTGTTTAACCATTTTTATTTTTTAGTTTTATCGCCGTCTAAGACTTTGATAAAATCTTCATCGGAAATTGTTTCCTCTTTTAATAATTTGTCCGATAAAGCTCTGATTTTATTTTTATATTTTTCTATAATTATTCTGGCTGAATGTTTGCCCTCGCCAATAATTCTGGAAATCTCCTTATCAATTAGTGAAGCTATCTCTTCGCTATAATTTTTTTGCTCCATTAAATCTTTACCTAGAAAAGGAAGGTTTTCGCTATGTCCATAAGATTGGGGACCCAACTTGTCGCTCATACCATATTCTACAATCATTTTTCTAGCGATATTTGTTGCTCTCTTAATGTCGTTTTGAGCTCCAGTCGTGATATTATCTTCACCAAAAAAAATTTCTTCTGCAACCCTTCCAGCAAGTAAAGAAGCTATTTCGTCCATAAATTTAGCTTTTGTTTCTAGCCTTCGATCTTCTTGAGGCATATTCCAAGTAAAACCTAGTGCCATACCTCTGGAAACTATTGATATCTTGTGCACCGGATCTGCATTGGGCAGAAAATGGCTAACTATAGCATGACCAGATTCATGAACTGCAGTAATATCCTTTTCTTTATCTGATAATATTCTACTTCTACGCTCAGGTCCTAGCATAACTTTCTCGATCGCCTCGTCAAAATCATTTTTTAAAACAATTTTACGATCATCTCTGGCTGCTAAAATCGCTGCTTCATTAGCCAAGTTCCTTAAATCTGCACCAGAAAAACCTGCTGTCGAAGAAGCAATTTTACTTAAATCAACATCTTTTTCCAATGGCTTGTTTTTTACATGAACTTTTAAAATATCATTTCTCTCGTTTCTGTCGGGAAGATCGATTACAACTTGTCTGTCAAATCTACCCGGTCTCATCAACGCAGGATCCAAAACATCCGGCCTATTAGTAGCAGCCATAACTATTACATTATCTTTAGTATCAAAACCATCCATTTCTACCAATATTTGATTTAGCGTTTGCTCTCGTTCGTCATGGCTTCCACCTAATCCACTACCTCTTTGACGACCAATTGCATCAAGCTCATCAATGAATATAATTGCTGGAGCATTTCTTTTAGCTTTTGCGAAAAGATCACGAACACGAGAAGCGCCCACACCAACAAACATTTCAACAAATTCTGAAGCGGATAAGGAGAAAAAAGGTACTCCTGCTTCGCCCGCAACAGCTTTGGCTAGCAATGTTTTACCTGTACCTGGAGGACCAACTAATAGCACTCCTTTGGGTATCTCCGCTCCCAACTCTCGAAATTTTTTCGGGGATTTTAAGAATTCTACTACTTCAGCTAATTCCTGTTTTGGCTCAACTAAACCAGCTACATCTTTGAAATTTGTTTTTGTGCCTAAAGATAATCTCGCGGCAGACTTGCCAAAACTCATAGCTTTGCTATTTGCTCCTTGCGCTCCACGTAGCATAAACCAAAAGAAAACACCTATTAAAAGAACTGGGAGCAGGGAAGAAAGCAAGG
>CAYMCH010000043.1:0-9004 GCA_964389035.1 uncultured Candidatus Saccharibacteria bacterium
CAACACTAAAACTGGTTTTGATCGCTATGGAATTTTCAGCGCTTGGCGGCATGGCTATAAGAATTAAAGGAAAAATCGTTGCCGAGTGGCTAATCGTAATCTTGCGATTTAAACTTCGTCCGAGAATATATGTTTATACCAAGAACGATCTTTCCGCTCGCAATATTATTGTTTCCGAAAAAATAGAAAAGCCTGCAATAAATATGAAAAAGTCATACGAAAATCTAAAACAAGAGAGAGATAAAATCGCCGAAGGAGAATATTTTGATGATTCAAAAGTTTCAATAACGGTCAGGCCGGGAAGGAAAGGAGGACTGGATGTATCTCTTCGGGAAATCTAATAAATTGGGTTCCGCCAGAGCTCAAGTTGATATTAAGGAGGTCAAAAACGGAGTCTTGGTCTTGTCCGGAAATCGCTACAGGATAATATTAAAAACTTCATCTTTAAACTTCGAGCTTCAAAGCGAGGAAGAGCAGGATGTAATTGTTGATACATTCCAATCTTTCCTAAACAGCTTAAATTCACCGATACAAATATTGATTAAAGTCAGAGAGCTGGATATCGACAGATATATAGAGGAGTTCAGACAAAAAAGACAACATGAGCAAAAGAAGATCTTTAAGGATCAGCTGGAGAATTATTGTTCATTTATCAAGAAATTGGTTTCGGGCAATAAAATACTTTCGCGCAGATTTTATCTGGTTATCCCATTTGACAGTAAGAGCAAGATCGATTTCTCGGTAGCTTTCGAGCAGCTTAAACTTGAACAAGAGATAATCTCCAAAGGATTGGAAAAGCTGGGTATGACCTCCAAACCCCTCACCACCTTAGAAGTACTCGATCTTTTCTATAACTTCTATCGTCCCGATCAAGTGAAATCTCAACCACTAATTAAAGAAATATTAAGGAGCGGTTATGAAAAAAGTCTTATCTAGAATAAGGCGAGGAGCCAAGCAGGCCAAAACACAGAAAGAGAAGAGGCAGAAAGAGATATTTTTTCATGTGGGAGATCAGGACCAACTCGATTTTATTACCTACTCCGGAATGGAGGAAGAGCCGGATTGTCTGATAATTGATGGTAGATATGTTAAAACCATCTATGTTTCCGGTTATCCCTACACCGCTTCAAGCGGCTGGCTTAACCATTTAATTAATTTCAATCACAATGTCGATATCTCTTACCATATTGAGCCGGTGGATGCCACCTTGGCGCTTCCAAAGCTCAACAGAAAGATTACCGAGCTGACCTCGACCAAGCGAGCCATGGAGAGAGCGGGCAAAATTATCGGATCGGAGCTAACAGACCCGCTGGAATCGGCAATCGATCTTAGAGATAAAATTCAGCGTGGCCAGGAAAATCTCTTCCAAGTTTCACTATATATTACACTTTCATCGGAAAGCCTTGCCGACTTAAAGAGAGTTGAAAAACTGTTGGAGACAGTGCTCTCAACTCGTCTTTTCTATACCAAATCGGCAATTTATCAGCAGTTGGAGGGGTTCCAATCCGCTCTTCCTAGATGCGAAAACATTCTATCCCAGAAAAGGAATTTAGATAGCTCGTCGGCCGCCTTAACCTTTCCTTTTATCTCTAGCGAGTTGGTTCATGAATCGGGAGTGCTTTATGGAATTAACAGATCAAATAGCTCGCTGGTAATACTGGATAGATTTTCGCTTCCCAATGCAAACTCAATTTTGTTCGCTCAATCCGGGGCGGGGAAAAGTTATACCGCTAAAGTCGAGATATTGCGTCACCTGATGCAAGGGACCAAAGTGATAGTAATAGATCCGGAACGGGAGTATAAGGGGCTTGCCAAATCGGTCGGTGGCACACATATTAAACTTTCGGTGCGCTCCAATGAGAAGATCAATCCATTCGATCTTTCGGTGAATGCCTTTAGGGATGAAGATGGTTTTGCCGATCACGTTCAATCTTTGACTGAAATAATATCATTGATGGCTGAGGGTCTCTCCAGCGAGGAGAAGTCGGTTGTGGACGCGGCGATACTCAAAACCTATCGAAAGTTCGGCTGGACACAAAAGGGTAAACGAAAGAAGAATCAAGGAAACTATCCCAAACTCTTCGATTTTTACGCGACCTTAAGATCTTTAAAACAGCCGAAGCTTTGTAAAAGAATTTCAAAGTATATCACAGGATCTTTATCCGAAGTTTTTGATTCTCATACCAATATTAAGCTGGACAATCGATTGGTCGTTTTCGATACTAAAGACCTGCCGGAATCGATAAGACAGATTATGCATTTAGTGGTGGCTCAATACGTGCAGAATCAGGTCAAAAACGATCCCTGCAAGCGAATCTTCGTCATAGATGAAGCCTGGCTGATGCTGGAGCATGAAGAGAGCGCTCGGTTTATTGCAAACATGGTAAGGCGTGCCAGAAAATATTATTTGGGGGTCAGCATCATCTCTCAGCAAGCAAATGATTTTTTGGATAATGCCTCGGGAAGGGCAATTGCCTCACAAAGTTCACTTAGGATATTGATGCGTCAAGATACTACAACTATTAAGGGGGTTGCCGGTGAATTTCGACTCTCGGAGTATGAGCAGAAGTTTTTACTCACTTGCGAGAGAGGAGAAGCTTTAATCATCTCCGACCAACATCATGTGGCGGTAAAGATTACAGCTTCGGAAGAAGAGCATCCCCTTATTACCACCGACCCGGCGGAGAAATTTGCCGGCAAATCAAAATGAATGTCCAAACGGCGAAACTGATTGCAAGCGCATATTCTATGAGGCGAGAGATAAAATATCTCGTATTCACAATCTTAGCGCTTTGCATGTTGCCGGTATTTGCGGTCCTCATTTTAACCCAAGCCGGTTTGAATATCGTTTCCGATGCACTGGCTTCATATGATCCGCAACTTCTGCAGGTTGATATTCATGATCCGAGAACGGGAGAGATTGTCGGTCATGTGTCCACCTCGGTAACTTGGCCGACTTTGGGATATATATCACTTGAGTTCGGAGAATCTTCACCGTATCAGATTTTTCATACCGGTATAGACATCGCCGGAGCCGAAGGCGACCCTGTCATCTCGTTTATGGAGGGAGAGGTGACTTATGCCGATGAGATATCTTGGGGTTTCGGAAAACACGTTAAAATAAATCATGGTGACTACCTGACCTCGATTTATGCTCACTTGTATTCGATTGATCCGAATATACAGGTCGGAGATACCATCCCTGCCGGAACCATAATCGGAACAAGAGGTAACACCGGTTGGTCAACCGGTCCGCATCTCCACTTTCAAACAAACATTTTCGGCATACCCGTAAACCCAAGATTATTTCTCCAAAATAACCCGAATTGATATAATTAAAGTGGTAGCAATAAATTCGGGGCTTAGATTGACATAAGCGCTAATTTGTGTATAATATAGAGTCTTAATCCTTTGGGGCTAATTGCTTGTATTAAAGACATGTAAGCAGCTAAGCCTAAATGGCTAACCACGCAATGAGTAGCGTGGAAATCGAGAGGCGAACTCACCAAACGCAAAAGGAGACGCCTGATGCCAGATCAGACCCCTCCAGCAGTTACAGAAGAACAGTTCCAGAAGATGATCGACGTTGTTCGCGGTCTTGTCCGTAAGGACGGGATCACCGGCCCCGAGTTCCAGCATGTGCTGGGGCACCCAGGCTTTGCGAAGGGACTCGGCTTCATCACCGACCTGGTCACTGGCTACCGCCAGTCGTTGCCGCTCCTCGAGCGCACGCCGTTCCTGACGGTGCGTGTCGGAACGCTCAAGTCTGAGGTCGACTACAGGCGTGCCTTGGGTGAGACCGATCCCATCGGCAACATCAGCCAGAGGGCTGGGGATATCATGAGCAAGCCGGACTTCGCGGCCAGCATTCCCCATGTGGAGGAAGATGTCGAGTTCATCATCGCCTCCAATGAGGAACTCGGCTATCCGAAGGGCTGCACGCGCCTTCAGACATACGAGGCCGGTCTCAAGCTCGGATGGAAGCTCTGCCTCGCTTCGGATGGCCCGGAGATCCGCCGTCACTACCTCGACCAGCCGATGAACGAGTGGCTGCTCGTGGCCATGGAGCCGATCGCGGACTCCGTTGGCGACCTCAGGGTGTTCATCGTCGAGCGCGATGACGGCGGTGCCTGGCTCGGCAGCAGCTATGACGGTCCCGGCAGCGTCTGGGATGCGGGCGACCGGTGGGTGTTCCGCCGCAAGTAACCTTGTACCTTGGATCCTTGAGACTTTTGGATCCTTGTGCTTTGCCCGGGCTCCGCTTATGCGGAGCCCGTTTTACGTCGCGAATTTTTTTGGTAGAATATACTAGATATTAGGTGAATATGCAGATAGTTAAGGCTTCTGCTACCGAATTCAGGTCTATACTTTTCCAGAATATTCCCGGCCAAGGCCTGGGATAGGGTGATGTTAAGTCAATTCGTATGCAAATACGAATGAAAAGTATACGCCTAAAAAATAAAGATACTTGGTGCGCTTTGTTAGAGCATGAATATGCCAAATAAAATACAGCTCTTATGTGTTCAATGGTTCAAAGAGCAGTGAAAAATGATGACAAATCGTACATTTCGGACTCCGATGGCAACCTCAAGGTGTTCAACGTCGAACGCAATGACGACGGTGCCTGGCTCAACAGCAACTATGACAATCCCGACAACGTCTGGAATGCGAGCAACCGGTGGGTGTTCCGCCGCAACTGTCTTTATTTCTCCCGTTTAATCGGGAGTTTTGTTTTAATTTATGCTTCTGATCCAACCGCCAAGCATTCGTCCAATCTCCTGAAGCATCTTAGACAAATCTAAATACCGTTTTGAAGGTATGGCCTTCGTTTCTTCTCCTAACCGAAGAAACAATTTTAATAAGTCTAATTTAGTGGCAGCTTGATCGAGCAATCGTAGCTTACTGCTCTTTTCTTTCCTTGAGGCGCAAATAAGAAGTTCGAGCATGTCTAAACATGTTTTTTCTATCTTCTGTGCTAGAGTATGTCTGTCAATCTTTGGAATTTGTGGAATAAGCTTGTAGAACTCGCGGTAAAAATCATAAGTCTTTTGAATAATCGGAACATCATCTCTCATGGAAAACCTCTATAAAAAAATAATAAGTTTGGATAATTTGCTTTTGTCATGGAAAGAATTCAGGAATGGCAAGCGGAATAAGGCAGATGTTCAGGAGTTTGAACTGAACCTGGAAGATAATCTTTTTGAATTGCACGAAGAACTAGCAACTATGAAATACAAGCATAGCAATTATAGCTCATTTCATATTACGGATCCAAAACAAAGGCATATCCATAAGGCCAAGGTCAGAGATAGAATTATCCATCATGCGGTGCATAGAATACTATACCCAATATTCGACGAATATTTTATATCTGGATCTTATTCTTGTCGACTCGGAAAAGGATCGCATCGGGCGGTCAATGAGTTACAAAGAATGGCTCGCAAGGTAAGCAAAAACTATACTGGTCCTTGTTATGTTTTGAAATGTGATATTAAAAAGTTTTTCAATTCGGTAGATCATCAAATTTTTAACAAAATTCTCAAGAATAAAATTGACAACTCAGAACTGCTATCATTGCTTGAAGAAATTATTGGTAGTTTTGGATCTGTTGCAGGTGCACAGCCTCAACTACAGCTATTCGATTTTCGAAGCGAAAATCGAGAGAGAGAGAGAGAGAGAGAGAGAGAGCTGCGCCTGTGGGCGTAGCTGGCAAAGGTATTCCTATCGGCAACTTAACCAGCCAACTCTTCGCTAATGTTTATTTGAATGAATTTGACCAGTTTATAAAACACAATATTAGAATTAAATATTATTTGAGATATTGCGATGATTTTGTCATTTTGTCTAATAATAAAGATCAGCTTGAGAAAGTGATTGTTGTGATTGAGGAATTCTTAAATGAAAATCTTGAACTTTGTCTCCATGACGATAAAGTGTGTATTCGAAAATTAAAACAAGGAATTGATTTTCTGGGATATGTAATCTTGCCATATCACACCGTGTTGAGGACAAAAACTCGGCGAAGGATGTTGAAAAAGCTTACACTAGAAAACTCTTCATCATATCTAGGAATACTAGGGCATTGTGATTCTTACAAATTACGAAAGCAAATCTGTAACATCGTTGATAATCTAGAATAGGCACCAGATATAACAATGGTCAACCGGTCCGCATCTCCACTTTCAAACAAACATTTTCGGCATACCCGTAAACCCAAGATTATTTCTCCAAAATAACCCTGCAGAATAGCTACTACCAGACTATAATATTGATTGATTTAGATCTGTAAAACCTCTTGACTATGTCCATACAAGGATAGTATTATATCCATATAAGGACATAGCGGAGGGAATTTGAGCTTAAATCAAACAAAACTATTCAACGATACTATTACAACCGACAAATTAGCGATCGATTTTTGCGTTGAAAGTTTTAAGCCTTCTGCAGACAGTTTGGCCTCAAAGGCTCGCGAAATATCGAGATCTTTAAACGATATATTCCCGGAAAAAGAGACCGAAACAAAGATTGAGAGAGCCAGAAGAATACTCGGGGACATTTGCTATGGTGTCGATGACGATGAGCTTATTTCGAGATTGGCTCAATTCCAATCATTAATAGAATCATGGATGGATGAATATGAAAAAAAGATATTTGATAATACGTTAGAACAATTATTAAGGGGGAAAAGTGGAGACATCAATTGAGAAAGGAAACGAGAAGGCCGTAATATATTTACGGGTATCTACCGAAGAGCAATGCGATAATTATTCACTGGAAACACAAGAAGATATTTGCAAGAAAGAATCCTCAAGAAGGAAATACCGTGTTGATAAAATATTTCGCGAGGAAGGCAGATCGGCAAAAAACATTAAGGGAAGACCATCTCTCATAAATCTGCTTGAATATTGTCGAAAATATCGAAGGGAGATCGATGCCGTTATCGTTTATAGGTTAGATAGAATATCTCGGCAGACGGCTGACTATTTGGCCATTAGAAAAAAACTTGCGGAGTGTGAAATACAATTGATCTCCGCTTCCGAGCCAACCGGCAATTCTCCTACGGAGAAATTTATTGAGACAATGTTGGCCGGTTTTGCCCAGATGGACAATGATGTAAGAAGTGAGCGAACCAAAAATGGCATGAAGGCCAGATTATTGGCGGGCTTAAGTACCGGGTATGTACCGTTGGGATATATAAATAAAAACGGCTATGCGACTAAAGACGAAGAGACGTTTGAGAAGATGAAAAAAGGCTGGGAGATGATGGCAGCCGGAACAAAAACATTGAACGAAATGGCAGATACTCTTAACAAGATGGGTCTTCGAGGTGGATCGCCCAATAGTAAAAAATACAAGCTTCGCCCACAGACACTGAACCGAATATTTAGAAATAAGTTCTATATAGGCAAAGTAGTGTCAAAGAAATACGATATTGAAGTTCAAGGTCAACATACCCCTATGATCAGCGAGGAGATGTTTTATCGCGTACAAGCCATCCTGGACGGCAGAAACACCAGAATATCATCTCCGATAGCCAGGCGGAATAAAGACAACCCAGATTTTCCTCTTAGAAGGATTGTTAAATGCAAGAAGTGCGGAAGTTCTTTTACCGGTGCAAAAAGTAAGGGTAAGAATAAGAGATACTCCTACTATTTTTGCCCGAACAGATGCTCCGGAACAAATATCCCGACAGAGACGATGGAAGAGGCGACGAAAAGATTACTTGAAAAAATCTCACTGAAAGAAAAAACCATTACATTATTAACCGCATATATTAGACGATCATATTTCGAAAGAATTGCATCATTAAATAAGAGAAGGGAGAAGGCGGAAGAGGAGCTAAAGAAGCTCTACGAATCGAGACAGGCCTTAATACAAAAAAATCTCGAGGGGACTTACTCCGACGAGATCTTTAAAGAACAAAATGCAATTATTGAAGATAAGATAAAATCCATTAAGATCGCACAAGATGACGAGCTACTAACAAAGTATAAGCTGGAAAATATATTTGAATTCATCCAAAGCAAGCTAAGTAATCTCTCTGAAACTTACGAAAATGCCGAGCTTGGGCAGAAGAAAATGTTGTTGTGTTCGATATTCCCCCAAGGTTTGCAATTTGAGCAAAATGCTTATTCGAACACCCCAATTAGTAAGTTCTACAAAGCAATATTAGACTTGCAGAATGACTTTATCTCGTTTGGTAGCCCCAAGGGGAATCGAACCCCTGTTTAAAGATTGAAAATCTCTTGTCCTAACCACTAGACGATGGGGCCAAGGACTGTAAAACAACAAATTTCAAGATACAAGCAACAAGATACAAACAATATTCAAATACAAAAAGTATAAAAAAATAAAAATTGTATCTTGACTATATAATCTCTTGCCCACCTTTGATAGGCTTGTGGATCGCATGGGACTCTCACGCGCTTCGCTTACAAAAACCGACGGTTTTTGTTATTTTCCTGCTACGGGAAACTCCCTTTTCCCTGCCTGCCGGCAGGCAGGCCGACCCCTTCCCATGGTTCTTCGTCTCAGTCATCCTTGGTGGATCGCCTGGGACTCGAACCCAGAACCAATGGCTTAAGAGGCCACTGCTCTACCATTGAGCTAACGATCCAAGCTTTTTTGCATCTTAATAACAGAAATATATTACCAAAATTTATTATATATCGCAATACTTCACACTATTACTACTCATTGACCGATTGTAGCTTTTTGTGTATTATATTGAATGTTATAATATAGAAAAATTATGTTTCGGGGAGTGGCTCAGTTGGCTAGAGCACCGCGTTTGGGACGCGGGGGTCGGAGGTTCGAGTCCTCTCTCCCCGACCATGTATGACAGTTTCAGGTTTAATATCTTTTATGAACTGGTAACAGGCACTAATCTCGGTGTTCAAATATGCCTTACCGTCCCAATGCAATCCAGACGGGAATATTAAACCTCCATATTAGATAATGAAATAATCTTACTTTAGTGTTCTTTTTAGATGGTCTACTTTTA
>CAYMCH010000044.1:0-8873 GCA_964389035.1 uncultured Candidatus Saccharibacteria bacterium
ATCAGGAAAATTTCGGAAGAAAAAAGTTAATAATAAAGTTCTAATATGAGCTCCATCGACATCTGCATCAGTCATAATTATTACTCTATCATATCTTAATTTGTTGTAATCAATATCTTCGCCAATGCCTACTCCAAGAGCAACCACAAGAGCTTTTATCTCATCTGAAGATAACATTCTATCAAGTCTTGCCCGTTCTACATTTAAAATTTTACCTCTGAGCGGTAATATAGCTTGAAATTCTCGATCTCTACCTTGTTTAGCACTGCCACCAGCTGAGTCACCCTCAACAATATATATCTCAGTCCTTTTCGAATCTTTACTAGAACAATCAGCAAGCTTTCCAGGTAAAGTCATACCATCTAAAGCACCTTTTCTGATAATAGTATCTCTTGCAGCTCTAGCAGCAAGTCTTGCTCGAGCAGATAAGGAGCATTTTTCAATTATTTTTTTAGCTTCTTGTGGATTCTCGTCTAGATAATAACTCAAAGCATTTGCTACTACTGACTCTACCACTGTTCGAACTTCTGTATTCCCAAGCTTAGCTTTAGTCTGACCTTCAAATTGAGGATCTCTTAATTTTATCGACAAAACTGCAGTTAAACCCTCTCTAACATCCTCACCAGAAAGCGACATATTTTTGACAATGTTATTTTTCTTAGAATAATCATTTATAGCTCTAGTTAGAGCAGTTCTAAAGCCTGTTAAATGTGTTCCGCCTTCAGCGGTGTTGATATTATTAGCAAATGTATAAACATGTTCTTTAAAATCATCAGTATATGCCAACGCCAATTCTACCATAACATTATCAATTTCTTTTTCAACATAAAAAGGATTATCGTTTATAGCTTGTCTGGATTTATTTATATGTTTAACATAAGCACATATTCCACCCTCGAAATAAAAACTGTACTCCTTTTTAGATAGTTCTATTTCTTCTTCGCCGGACGATCCCCTGCCTGTGTGTAAATTCCTTTTCAGCTCTGCTTTTTCTTCTTCTGTAATCTCTTGAGTGTCTAATGCCACATCATCTTCTGTTTCACTCTCTGTAACCGCCTCACGCTTATCTACCACTGTGATCATTACACCTTTCGTTAAATAAGCTTGTTGACGACAATGAGAAAGTATTGTATTGAAATTAAATCTGGTTATTTTAAATATTTCGGGATCCGGCAAAAAGGTTATTGTAGTCCCCGTACCCTCTGCTTCACCTATAACTTTAATATCATCTACAGCTATTCCTCTCCTAAACTCTTGAAAATATTTTTTTCCATCTCTCCTCACTTCAGCCTTCACCCACACACTCAAAGCATTTACTACTGATACTCCTACACCGTGTAAACCTCCAGAGACTTTATATCCACCATCTCCAAATTTTCCACCTGCATGTAATACAGTTAATACTGTCTCTAGCGCAGATTTTCCTGTTGCCTTAATTCTATCTACAGGTATGCCACGACCGTTATCATCAACGCTAACTGAACCATCCTGATTTAACACAATATATACTTTGTCACAAAAACCTGCCATGGCTTCATCAATCGAATTATCTATTACTTCCCATATCAAATGATGTAAACCGTCAATACCTGTACCACCAATATACATGCCAGGCCTTTTACGCACAGGGGCTAAACCTTCCAAAACAGTTATTTTAGAAGCATCATAATTTTGTATATTATCAACTTTTTCTTCAGACATTGTAAATTCTCCGAACTTTAATGAACACAAAAAATGTATATAGGCTATGCTACAAATCCGATTTTTACGAATATAAGTATATTTTAGCACCTATGTGTGATAGATTCAACCTTAAAATTCTTGAGAAAACAATGATTAGTAATTATTTGTGTTTAAATGACAATATTATCATTTTATCGGAGTCTATAGATATATTAAAAGATATTTTTGTTTGCCCATTACCCATAATGAGATAATCATTGGGGGCAGTAATATTTATATTGTATGGGTAAGCTAAGGTGCCCGGTTGTTTTTGTAATAGTAATTTATATTCTATAATTCTATCATTTTTGCTTATTCCCGCATTTGAATTAATACTCATTTTTAATTTACTTTTTGTTTGTGGCACAGTATTCATCCAAAAAGATACTTTTTTTCTTTCTGATTCTTCTCCAATGGTATATTTCACTTCATTCCGATATTTTTTATCCATATGAGGCAAAAAATTACCATCTATCGGAGATATATTTTCAATAATTGAGTTTTTTGGCATAAGAAACCTTATAAAGTTTTTATTATCTCCGTCAGGCCAAACACCATCTCCATTATGCGTCCTCTCAAGTAAGATATCATGATTGACAGTATTTTCATTGATAAAAGTAATATTATCAGTAATCGATTCTAAAATATTTAAACTACTTTTTTTACCATCAATATTTAGTGAATGCGAATATAGATAGTCGTATTCCTGCCCCTTTTTCACCTCTGCACCATAATTAAAATATTGGATACTATCTTGAATCTTTTTATCTTTTGAATACAGAAGTATATGTTTTCCTTTTAAGCAATCAATTAATACTTTAATAATTTCTTTTCTGTTCTTGGTATTTTTTATTTCGGTTATTACATTATTGATTAATATAGGCATCATATCTGCCAAAATTTTTTTAGGTTCATTTTCAACTAAGTTCCCCTCACGTTGAAAATAATTTTGCTCCACTTCCGTCTGAACATCTTTTAAAAAATTGTTATTATTTATTTCCAATCCATACTTATCCATCTTAATTGATCCTGTGACTTGTAATAATTTGGTAATTAAAGATGTATCAATTGCCAATATCCCATCAATATTTTCTCCACTTTCCAACTTATACATCTCGGCTACTCTGGAAAAATTTTCCGGTCCATCTACTGAATAATTTGCATCTCGCAAATAAATTTTGCCATTTGCTAGGGTTTTCAGCTCTTCAGGAGACTCAATATTTATTTTTTCTTTGGCTAGTGTATCAAGCTTATAAA
The DNA here is from genome assembly GCA_964389035.1 of uncultured Candidatus Saccharibacteria bacterium. GTDB lineage: Bacteria > Patescibacteriota > UBA1384 > XYA2-FULL-43-10 > XYA2-FULL-43-10 > CAYMCH01. Next base: position 2,980 of record CAYMCH010000044.1, read on the forward strand.
TATTCGTTTGAAAATTTATCTTCTTAATAGTATTGTTTTCCGATTCAATTATCGCATATGAACCCAAGAAACCACCACTACCTCTTATCTCTGCATTATTTTGAAACAATAACATGATTTTTCTAGAAACATTTGATCCTAGATACCATTCCGCGATTGGTAGAAAATTATTTTTGGCCGAATTAATATTATCATCAATGATATTTAATGTACTTTTAATTTTATATAATTCTTCTTCAGAAAATATTTTTTCGTTTTTGCTTACTTTATCCAAATTATCTTCTAAAAGTATATTCTTTTTTTCAAATTCATTTATAAAATTCTTGATCCTTGTAATATCAACAAATAAATTTATATCTTTATTAGTTTCAATTTCATCTCCAGAGAAGCTATCTGTAATTCTTGATATTTCATTTTTTACTCCACGACACATCTCCAATATTGCATCTATAGCATTTATCATTTCTTCAGAATATACATATTCGCTGTCATACTCCATAAGTTGCATATAATTGCTATTTTGACCCCATGATTGCAAATTTAGCTTAGTCTCTCTTACAAGCTGATCAGCTGCTTCACCTTCCGCCAAAGCTGCATCAAAATCTCCTGATTTAAAAAATTCAAGACTATTTTCTAAATGATTTTTAGATTTCTCTACATTTAAACTTAATTTTGCCTTAACTGTGTATGCACGGCCAATAATAATTGTTATTAAAGATAAAATTACTACAGATGCAAACATTGTCTTGTACAATTTTGAGTAATCTTTTTTAATCTTTACCGGTGTTTCTGTAAAGTCACTCCAAAAATTATGTTGTTCAATTTTCTGCTCAAAAAACACTTCTTTTTTTACAAGATTAATGTCATTATTTGTTTTAATCTTGCTTCTAGGTTTTATGTCTCCCAATCCTCTCAAAAACCCTCCAAATATTTTTATGTTTTTAAAAATTTATCGATTTGAGACATAAATGCTTTGATAAATTTTTCTTCTGAATACTCTTCGGCTCTTTTTCTAATTACTCCAAAATCAAATTTCATACTTTCGAATTGGTCAATAGCGTTATTGAGACTCTCAATGTTTTGGGAGGCAAAATGTACACCGGTAATACCGTCTATCACACTTTCTGACGCTCCTCCGCGACAATATGCTATAACTGGCTTTGAACATGCCATAGCTTCAATCGGTACTATGCCAAAATCTTCTTCTGCAACAAAAACAAAAGCTTTAGCATTTTGATAATAATTGACCAGAGAATCATCATCAACCGCATCTAAAATTTTAATATTATTGTTCACCATTTTTAATAATTTATTTTTTTCTGAACCACTACCAATTATTATTAATTGTTTTTTATTTTTATTAAAAGCTCTTACAACCAAATCAGCTTTTTTATAACCAACTAATCTTGATACATATAAATAATATTCCCCTGTATTTATCGAACTATTCTTTTTTAATTGAAATTTCTCTATGTCTACTGGTGGATAAATTACGGTTGAATCTCTTCTATAGTATTTTTTTATTCTTTTTTTCACTGTTTCTGAATTAGCAATATAGTAATCAGGTCTTTGAGCAGCTATATAATCCCATGTCCTCAATTTATGTGCAATTTTTTTTCTAAGACCCGAAAACTTCCCTTCTGATGCTCGAGTATCCAAGGTTGGTTCCCATATATATCGTGTAGGTGTATGACAGTAACAAACATGTGTAGTATTAGGCTTGGTTATTACTCCCTTTGCAGCATAAGTAGTGCTAGATATTACTAAATCATACATGGACAAATCAAGAGACTCAAAAGCCAATGGTGCATAGGGAATTAGTAATTCTCTGTTTTTAATAAATAAATTATTTTTTTGTAAATATGTTGTTCTAATATCATAATTATTAAATTTTTTAGCTTTGTTTCTATCATACACAGAAGTATATATATCTGCTTTTGGATATATTTTTTTCAACACTAATAAAACTCTCTCTGCACCAGAAACATTTGTTATCCAATCATGAACCAGAGCGATATTCATACTTTCCTTTAAATAATTCGTAAATCATTAAATATAGTGTGCTTAAAATAATTCTAAAATCGAACCATACGCTCCAATTTTCAACATAATATATGTCATAACGGATACGTTCTGATACAGAAGTATCGCCTTTTAATCCATTAACTTGAGCCCAACCAGTTAAACCGGTTTTTATTCTATGACGCTTTAAATACTCAGGGTTATCAAAACTAAATTTTTCAACTAGCTTTGGTAATTCAGGACGAGGACCGACAAAACTCATATCACCTTTTAATATATTCCAAAGTTGGGGTAATTCGTCTAAATTGCTTTTTCTTAATATGCGACCGAATGGGGTAATTCTGGTAGTATTATCTTTTTCTGTAGTCCACTTGCCCTCTTCTTTCCAATCACATAAATCATCATACATGGAACGGAATTTATAAAATTTAAAAATTTTATTGTCCCTGCCAACTCTTGAATGAGTATAAAACAATGGTCCCTTTGAAGTAACTTTAATTAATATTGAAATTATTATTATTAATGGAGTAAACAAAATTAGAAATATTATTGAAAAGAATATGTCTAAACCTCTTTTTATTATTCTCCCCCATCCGTCTAAAGGGGTTGTTTTTATCTCAAGCATGGGCATTGATCCTATTGAAGCCGAAATAGCTTTAAGAGCCAAATCTGGAGCAATTGCAGGTATATATTTGATTGATATCTTTTTATCTCCACAATAATCAATTACTTCTCTCATTGTCTTGTTGGGAATATTATATTCACAAAAAACAATCTCATCTACTCTAAACTTTTCAATCAATTTTTTATAATCAGAGATATTACCAATGATTTTTACTTCTTCGGATTTATTATTATGAGATAAAGCACCAACATATCGAAATCCTAAATGTGAATTTATTTTTATCTCCCTTACTGTAAACTTTGCCAAATCATCAGAACCAACCAAAATAACATTTCTTGTACCAATCCCATATTTCAATAGATAGATTTGAATGCTTTTTATAATTTTACGTCCCAAAATAACAAACAAAATACTCAACACCCAAGTTAAAGCCAATATAACACGAGAATATTCAAAAGTTTTGGAGAAAAACAATACTAATACCAGTAGAGACATGGCTACTGAATTTGATTCAAATATTTTATATGCCTCAAATTGGTTTTTTGCACTAATTTTTGTATTATACAAGCCGTTTAAGGCAAAAATTATTATCGCTACTGGTGCGTAAAAAGTGGCAAGAGTTAAATAACCAGATATGTCCGATCTAAAAACAGGCAGACCCATTTGTACATTGCCACGAAATAAAAAACTTACTAAAAAAGAAGCTATTAACATAGCCACATCTACAGGCAACGTCATAAAAGCAAAAAATAACTCTATTTTTTTCATAACTTAGTCAAATTCTATCTAATAACGATGATATAATCAATCTTTAGTAAAACAAAATGCCTCTTATTGATTTCTCATTAAGGGCATTTTGTTATCTATCAAAAACAAAAATTTTTCTTAGGCTGCTTTGCCAATTCTGAAAACTTTTGTGCCACATTTTGGGCATACGCCGCGAGTTGCAGGTTTACCGTTTTTCATAGTAATAGCTTCAGGATTTTGCATATCAACCTTGGCTCTGCATTTTACACAATATGCTTGCATTATTTCACCTCCTTTCTGGATACCTCCTAATTTATATATATTCCAATTGTATTTTGAGGCTAAACATATTGTCAAGGCTAAAAACATTTTTATAAAATATGTTTTGATTTAAATGTCAATATTATCTAGTCTCAGTATTATATATTTAATTTTTATTTATGTAATAAAAAATTATTCTTATTCTTTGTAATTAATAATTTGTGCTAATTTTTCAAGAGATTGCTCTCCAATATACTTTTTTCCTTGATATGTCCATGTTGGATAACCTTCAATATTATTTGCAGTACATTCATCGGGGTTAGCATTCTCTCCCTGTGCATCACATTCTACATAATCTATGTGTTTCACAGCTTCGCCAAACATTTTTTTTTGATTGTTGCAATGAGAGCACCAATATGCACCATACAACACCATTCCTTTTTTAGTTAAAGCTTTTGCTAATCCCTCAACCCATTTTGCATCTTTATCAGAATCCTGTGTGGTAACACCCGCAACATCACCTTTATTTTCACTCGTATCACTATCGTTTGTAACAATTTTGTCAAAATGTTTCGTATTAGTATAAAATACTACTCCCAAACCAGCCACAATAACTAAACCGACAGCTCCAATAAATAAAATAATCTTTTTATTTTCCATAATATCCTTTTGATGCTATGACTATTTAATATTACCTTCTTGTGATAATTGTTCTATATTTTTATAAATAAATGAATCATTATTAAAATAATAGTGTATTCTATTTATGTCAACCAATGGATCTTTTTCGTAATTTCTGTTGTCGAAATAAATTTCAAGATTATTATCTGTTTTTATATCAAAATATGGAACATCACAAGTCATACTTTTTCTGATGCTACCATCTTTTTCAATAAAATTAACTGTTGATAGATCTCTGTATCTTAAAAACTGAATATTTTGGCTGTGCACTCCGACTTCTCCAAATATACAAATAAGATTCTCTTCATTTTGTGGTTTTATTCCATTGGGGCAAATTACTAAATCATCTTCAAAACCAGAAAGCATTTTTTCTCGTTTTTTTCCTATGCCATCTCGAATACTAATATATGATTTTTTTATATTATCTTTTTGGTATATAGATAAATAAATTTTCTCAAATTTACCATCATTATTTAAGTCTCTATCTATAAAATTTTGTCGTATTAACTTGCCTCGAAATGTTAACTCCGAAGCATCAATATCCCCAGCTCTAATTAACATAAAACCGCCAGCAATTACCACTGCGACTAAAATTACAACTGACAAAATAATTAATTTTTTTCTATTCAAAATAATTTATCTAAAAAATAATATTAACATTATACCTATAATAATCCTGTATATACCAAAATAAATAAAATTATTATTTCTAATGTAATTCAAAAGATATTTAATTGCTACAATAGCCACACAAAATGATACTATTAAGCCTACCATTAAAACACCGAGATTATTGCTATTAAAATTCGAAACATTTTTGCTTAGATCATAAACACTAGCAGCCAACATGGTCGGCACAGCAAGCAAAAAAGAAAATTCTACTATGGTTTTTCTTTTGACACCCAAAACCAAACCACCAATAATTGTTGCTGCTGAACGCGACACTCCGGGCATAACTGCCAAAGATTGAAACAATCCAATTATTATACAATTTGCTGTTGTGAGATCATCAAATTGTTCTAAATTTTTGTTGGGTTCTTTATACTTCATCTCAAATATAATCATTAACACCCCCCCAATTATTAAAGACCATATCATTAAACTATAGCTCTCCATAAAAACATTTTTTATAATTTTGTAAAGCGCTAAACCAATAATTGCAGTTGGGATAAAAGCTATCACTAATTTTTTTATCCATCTGGTATCTCTTATGATTTTATCCCAATATAAATATATTACTGCCAATATAGCCCCAAACTGAATTGCAATTTCAAAGCTCTTTATAAAATTATTTTGGGTCAAGCCTAATAATTTTGAAGTAATCGCCAAATGCGCAGTAGATGATATAGGCAAGAATTCAGTTATTCCTTCTATAATACCTAAAATAAAAGCTTGAATTATACTCATATATTACCAAATAAATATTTAATATCTTTACTATATACTAGCTATAGAATTTAGCCAAATAATATGACTGTGGATTAAATGCACATTATTGTATATAATAGACCTCTTTCAAAACCCCCTCTCTTAAGCTAAACTGTTATTCGGAGGGATA
>CAYMCH010000045.1:0-1097 GCA_964389035.1 uncultured Candidatus Saccharibacteria bacterium
ACCGCCTACCCGTATGCCGCAAGGAGGGATAGACGTATGAAGATTGGTGCCCTGACTGCCGCCTGGAGTGCTCAGCCGTTGACGGAGGTCTTGGACTACTTCGCCAGGTCGGGCCTGCAGGCCATCGAGATCGGTTCGGGCAACTACCCGGGCAATGCTCACTGCGACCCGGCCGAACTCAACGCCGACGCCGCCAAGCGGGATGCCTTCATGGAGGCTATCAAGAGCCGCGGGCTGGAGCTTTCGGCCCTGAGCTGCCATGGCAACCCGCTGCACCCCAACAAGGACATCGCCGAGGCGAACCACAAGTCCTGGCGTGACACCGTGGAGCTGGCCGGCAAGCTGGACCTGCAGTGTGTCATCAACTTCTCAGGTCTGCCCGGTGGCGGCCCCAAGGACGAGGTCCCCAACTGGGTCGTGGCTCCCTGGCCGGAGGACCACCTGCAGGCCCTGGAGTACCAGTGGGACGTGGCGGCCGAGTACTGGACCGCGGAGGCCCAGGTACTCAAGGACGCCGGGCTGTATGTGTGCTTCGAGATGCACCCCAACTTCCTGGTCTACAACCCCGAGACACTCATCAAGCTGCGCCGCGCCGTGGGTGCCAATGGCGACCGCATCTGCGCCAACTTCGATCCCAGCCACCTGTTTTGGCAGGGCATTGATATCCCCAGCGCACTACGCTGGCTGGGCGAGGAGAAGGACCCGGTCATCCGCCACTTCCACGCCAAGGACTCCCTTGTCTATGACTGGAACGCGCGGGTAAACGGCGTGCTGGACACCAAACACTACGGCGACGAGATCAACCGCGGCTGGATCTTCCGTACCGTCGGCTACGGCCACGGCCCGGAGGTCTGGAAGGACATCGTCAGCACCCTGCGTATGATCGGGTACGACGGAGTGCTGTCCATCGAGCACGAGGACAGTCTGATGAGTTCCAACGAAGGCTTCCAGAAGGCCATCGCGTTCCTCAAGGAGTGCGTGATCTTCGAGGAGACCGGCGAGATGACCTGGGCGTAGCCCAAGTCGCCGGCGCAACAAGAACAAACGGGGCAGGGAGGGCGCTAGCCACCCTGCCCCGAGATTTATCAATCTCCCAA
>CAYMCH010000045.1:1107-3333 GCA_964389035.1 uncultured Candidatus Saccharibacteria bacterium
TTGTGGTGCGAGAGGATTAGTCGCTTGTAGAGCGGGCCGGTGTCATCGGCGCCGGCATCGGGAAGTTCCACATTGAGGGCTACCAGCAGCACCCCAAGGCCGACGTCGTCGCGTTGGTCGACCTAAACAGGGATGCGCTCGGGGCGGTGGGCTTTAGCTTCGGCATCGAGAAGCTGTACACTGACTACAAGGAGATGCTGGCCGACGAGTCCATCGACTGCGTCAGCGTCTGCGTGCCCAACTTCCTACACGCCCCGGTGGTCATCGACTGTCTCAACGCCGGCAAGCATGTGCTGTGCGAGAAGCCCCTTGCTTGCGATGCCAAGGAGGGGGCCAAGATGGTGGCCGCCGCCGAGGCTGCGGGGAAGAAGTTCATGATCCAGTTCAACAACCGCTACCGCCCCGAAGCCACGCTGCTGAAGCAGTACGCCGAGAGTGGCGAGCTGGGCGACATCTACTTCGCCCGCTGCGGCTGGATCCGCCGCAATGGCATCCCCGGGTGGGGTGGCTGGTTCACCCAACAGGAGCTCGCCGGCGGTGGCCCGCTCATCGATCTGGCCGTGCACATGCTCGATCTCACCATGTGGCTGATGGGCAATCCCGAGCCCACCACCGTCCTGGCCTCCACCTTCTCGGTCTTCGGGCCCAAGATGCAGGCTCTCGGCCCCTGGGGCACGCCCAACAAGAAGGGCAAGTTCGACGTGGAAGACATGGCCGTGGCGATGATCAAGTTCGAGGGGGGTCAGACCATCGCCCTGGAGGCCTCCTGGGCCTCCCGCTGCAAGCGCGAATGGGTCTACTCGACACTGATGGGCAGCCAGGCAGGTGCCAGCCTGGAGCGCGTGTTCGACGTGGACGGCGTCGACGACAGCTCGGTGGACACTCTCGAGGTCTTCACCCAGGAGTACGGCGTGCCGGTGAACCGCAACCTCGTCGTTGAGCCCGATCCGGCCATGGGCCGGCACAACGCGGTGAAGCACTTCGTCGACTGTCTGGTGGACGACAGTGTCGAGATGATCTCGCCGGCCAGCGACGGCCTGCGCATCATGAAGATCCTCGACGCCGCGTACAAGTCCGCTGAGATGGACAAGGCTGTAGACATCAAGTAGAGGGAAGGAGCGGAAGTCGTTGAGCCCGCGCTGCCAGAATGGCGGCGCGGGCTCGAATGTTATATTAATAACTTAATTGAATCAATATATCTTTAAAAAAACAAAAAACATCGTTTGGAATACGATGCTTTTTTTATAAAATAAGTATGATTTTGAATTGGGGCACGCGACTAAGAAGTCGTAGCGCGTGCCACCATGATCTCCGCAGAGCGGTTACTATGTGTTGCACACCCTCCCGGTCACGGTCGTGTCAACCCCATCCGGGGTAGCAGGGTGTGCAGGGATTAACTGCAGAGTGGTATCAAACCTTCGTAAGGCTGCCGAGACAACGCATCGGCTGACGATACCACGCACAGTCATCTCTTACTAGCTAAATTACGCTAATCGTTGTTGATTGTCAATAGATAAAAAATAATCTAAAATAGTACTAATGAAGCAATACGCTTATCATCAATGGAGTGTGGGTGATGTTAAGCGACATTTTAAAGTTGATTTTAAGGAGGGGCTTACTACGCGCGAAGCGCAGAAACGCCTTAAATCAACAGGTAAAAACGCGCTTAGCAATATCAAAGAAACAACAGCATTAGCTGTATTGGGCAGGCAGTTTGCCAATTTTTTTGTTATTCTCTTAATTGTAGCTGCGGCTATATCATATTTTGCACATGGCATATTTGATGCGGTTATCTTGTCGGTAATTATCGCTATCAATGTGGCTATCGGCTTTTTTCAGGAATATAAGGCAGAGAAATCGCTAGCTGCGCTCAAAAGAGGTATATCATTCAATTGCAAAGTTATTAGAGATGGCAAAGTAGAGGAGATTGATTCGGAAAATATCGTACCTGGGGATATTGTAGTGCTAATGGAAGGCGACCGCGTACCGGCAGATCTGCGCTTGATTGAAGAAGAAGGATTGCGTATCAATGAATCAGCTATGACTGGAGAATCGTTGCCAGTATCCAAAAAAATTGAAACTCTACCGCTCGATACACCGCTCGGTGATAGAAAAAACATGGTTTTTGGCGCGTCTAATGTGGTAGCTGGGCGTGGCAAAGGTCTAGTGGTAGCTACAGGCACCAATACCGAGTTTGGCATAATAGCCACATTAGTGGAACAAAAA
>CAYMCH010000045.1:3343-8795 GCA_964389035.1 uncultured Candidatus Saccharibacteria bacterium
ATCACCGTTGGAAAAGAATATCTTGTATATCGGCAAGGTTTTTTCTATTATTTCGATTTTTATATCACTAATTATTTTTGTTGTTGGGGTTGTAAGAGATGATTATATTTTAGAGCTGTTGTCTTTTGTTATTGCTTTATTGGTAGCCGCTGTGCCAGAATCTTTGCCAACTGCTACTACATTGGCTTTGGCAATTGGCGTCATGGGCATGGTAAAGCACAAGGTAATCGTCCGCAAGATGGGCGTGGTTGAATCATTGGGAAGGGTGAATATTATTGCAACAGATAAAACAGGGACTATTACCAAGAATGAATTAAGTCTGGCAAAAATCGCCTATTTTAATGGTGATAATTTTTTTGAAAAAGAACTATCGGAAACAAAAAGTAATACCGCTCAAGCCTCATTTTATGCATTATTAGCTTCGAATGTTTCCGGCGACAAAGAAGAGGAATTTGTCGGAGATCCTTTAGAGGTGGCGATCGCAAATTATTTGATTTCCAACGACAAAACGGTGTTTAATAAATTGAAGGATTATTCTCGCGTATCAGAAGTGCCGTTTAGCTCAGATTCCAAATTTAATGCAGTTACCGTTAAGCATAATAGCGGTAAAGTATTGATTGCTAAAGGCGCGCCGGAGAAGATTGTAGATTTTTGTAGTCTTTCAGTAAAAGATATAAGCACAATACTTGGTGAAGCGCACCGTTTGAGCGGTTTGGGATTTAGGGCGATAGCTGTGGCTCATAAACAAGTTGATGGCAAGCATGCTTCAGATCTAAAATCTATGAAATTCACAGCGATACTGGCTTTTGCTGATGCTCCTGTTGTTGGGGTAAAAGAGGCTTTGGACAAAACAATTCAAGCGGGTATACGTCCGGTTATTATTACCGGTGATCATCCTGAGACGGCTAAATATATTGCCGAACAAATAGGTTGGGAGATAGGCAAAGAAGAGATCATTAGTGGTGAGGCATTTTCAAAACTAAATGATAAAGAATTAAAGAAACATCTTGAAACAGTAAAGATATTTGCCAGAATTACACCTCAAGACAAACTAAAAATAGTACAAAATCTAAATAAGTGTGGCTATGTTGTGGCGGTAACTGGAGATGGAGTTAATGATGCTCCGGCGTTGAAAGCGGCGACTGTGGGTATAGCCATGGGCATTCGTGGTACTGATGTAGCCAGAGAAGCGGCTGACATTGTACTTACGGATGACAATTTTTCCACTATTGTGAATGCTATCGCTTACGGCAGAACAATTTTTGACAACATAAAAAATGCCATGGTCTTTATGGTAGCAGGAAATTTTGCTGAGATACTGCTAATTGCTTTTTCTATGCTATTTGGTTTATCATCTCCTTTAACGGCTATTCAAATATTGTGGATCAATTTAATTACAGATTCATTCCCCGCGATTGCTATGGCTATCGAGGGGCCGAGTAGCTATGCATTGCGCGATAAACCAAGAGATGAAAAAAAGGATTCGATAAAGAATTCCGTTAAATTGTCAGTTGCTCTCGGAGTAATGCTTTTATTAGTATGTATGAGTTTATATTTGTGGGGCGTATACAGTTCTACGGTCACAGCGCGAACCATGGTATTTTTCGCAATGGGCTGGTCTCAGATGGCGATGGCCCTGTCGGTGAGGGCTAAGAAGCGAATCTGGCAGGATTTTAAAGGCTTTTTTAGCTCATCATATTTAAATGTTGGTGTTGCAATATCTCTATTAATCCAAATGGTAACGCTTTTGCCTACAGCTAGAGAATTTTTTGGTATCGAGGAATTGGATATTGCACAAATTATTATCTTGATAATTACGGTAGTTATTGTACTTTTTGGTTCAGAACTGATTAAAGCGGGATTTGAAAGAAAGAAGAAATGAGCTAGAAAGATTATCAAGTTGCAAAATAATAATACAGAGAGACACAGAATAAACGCGAAATGTAAGACGAATGAAGAATTAAGGATTTAGAATACAAATAGTAGTGTATTAGTTTGTAGGAGGGTAAAAGGAAATAACTACACAGCTAGACACGGGTTATAGATTGCCATCTTGAGCGACTAGCAAAGAATCTACAGCTATATTTCAAACAAAATAATATGAAGATCCTTCGGTAAAACACTTCAGGATGACAATTTATTGTAACTAATTATAAATCACTGCTTGCTATTAACTACTTGCTACTGCTTACTAATTGACTTCTGATTTCTTAATCACTCTATGTTTATCCTTTAGTATTATGTTCAACGATTATATGGTTATCGACTAGCCATTGTATTATTAATGTATCGCTACTAAATTACTACTAGGTTGGCTATCAAATATCCTTTTGCATTTATCATCTATCTTTTATCGTCTTACGTTTAGTCTATTGCTTGAAATCTAGTGGCTAATTTCTGTCTTTCGTTTCTTCTCTGAGGCATTAATCAATCCTGTAAACAAAGGATGCGGGGCAAGAGGTTTGGATTGTAATTCAGGGTGAAATTGTGTACCAACAAAAAAGGGATGATCTTTTAGTTCGATAATCTCGACTAAATTTTGTTTGGGATTAACACCCGAGATAATCAAACCTAATTTTTCTAATTGTTCGCGATATTTATTATTAAATTCAAATCGATGACGGTGGCGTTCGATAATGATATCGTTTTTTAAACCATTTTTAAGATATTTTTTATAACAATCGTAGGCTTTGGTGCCTTCAGTTAATTTACATTCATATCCACCAAGGCGCATGCTGCCGCCATAATTTTTATCTGCCATTTTCTTTTCTTGTTCCTGCATTAAATGGATAACAGGATGTGGAGTTTTAGAATCGATTTCAGTAGTGTTAGCTTTCTTTAATTTTGCTACATTGCGGGCAAAATCGATGGTAGCAATCTGCATGCCATAGCAAAGCCCAAGATAAGGGATCTTATGCTCTCGGCAATAACCTGCTGTCATAATTTTTCCTTCTACGCCACGTGAGCCAAAACCGCCGGGTACAATAATCCCGTCATATTGTGATAATTCTTTTATTTTTTTAGGTTCGGACTCATAATCATCGCTTGAAAGCCATTCAATTTGGGGAGTGCGATTTTGCGACCAAGCGGCGTGTTTTATAGCTTCAATAATAGAAATATAAGAGTCTGAAAGAACATAATCACCAGTAGCAAAATATTTTCCAACGATACCGATTTTTACCATATGATTTTTGAGTGATTTGGCTTTATCTGCCAAATTTTGCCATTCGGATAAATTAGACGATTTAGGTTTCATACCAAATTGTTTCAGAATTTTATTACCAAAATCTTCTTTTTCAAAATTTAGCGGTATATCATAAATAAATTTTGTATCTGGTGCCGATATGGCATTTTGCGGTTTAATATTGCAAAAAATAGCCAGTTTTTCGCGTCTTTTATTATCAATGGGATTTTCGCCACGACAGAGAATAAAATCAGGTTGTAAACCGGTTGAGTTCAATGAACGTACCGCCATTTGTGTTGGCTTGGTTTTCATCTCGCCAATATGGCTAGGAATTGGCAAATACGAAACTATAATAATAGCAACATTATCGGGTTGTTCCATTTTAAGCATTCTGATGGCTTCCAAAAAGAGAATATTTTCGTATTCGCCGACTGTACCACCTATCTCGGTAATAATAAAATCAGCCTTAGATTTTTTACCTGAATTTTTAATGCGTCTTATTATTTCTTCTGGTATGTGCGGTACAACTTGCACGCAACGGCCATTGTATTCAAGATTACGTTCTTTATCAATCACAGACTGATAAACTCTGCCTGTAGTCATATAATTATCACTAGATAAATCTTCACCAAGAAATCGTTCGTAGTTGCCCATGTCTTGGTCGGTTTCATCTCCATCGAGTGTCACAAAAACTTCACCGTGTTCAGTTGGATTCATAGTGCCAGCGTCAACATTGATATAGGGATCAGCTTTTACAGCAGTGACTTTAAAGCCTTTGCTTTTTAATATTGTGCCGATACTGGCAGCAGCAACACCTTTCCCGACTGAGCTCATAACTCCGCCGACTACGAAAATGAATTTAGGCATAAGACCTCCAAATAAGAATTATGTATAATGCAAAATGTTTGATGGTAAAAAAGAAGAATGAATAACGAATTATGAATTATGGTTGTAGCGTATTAATAGGCAAAATATATCAATTTTCAAATATCATATATCAATTAAGTAACAGATATCATTTAAATATCTAATGATCAATATCCAATAGAATTAAGAATCATGAATAAAGAATAATGGATTTAGAATACAGATAGTAGGTAGTAGTGTGTAGCAAGTAGTTTATTTGCAATTTAAAAATTTTTAATTTTCAACAAATATCCAATTAACTAATTTCCAATATCCAAACAAAGTGTCATTCTGAGGAACTGCCATGCCTTGTCCTGTCTGCCGGCAGGCAGGAAGAATCTACCGATTTATTTCTAATAAGATAATATAAGATCCTGACCCACCTTAGCTGTAATGCTATAAAAATGAAAAAACTCCTGTAGTTTTTTTGTTGGAGTTTTTTTTGGATCTTATTTTATTTTCGTTTTTATTATATCATCAAGATATGACATAAATAATATTTGGTAATCCTAGAGATAAAAAAATAAGTACAAGAATGGATATTATTACAAAAAAAAGGCTCAGACACGCAAAAATTGTATCGACCCTAATAGACAAAATGCCATTTGTAAAATGTGTAATTTTAAATGGTTCCTTAGCTTCTGGTGAATCAAAGATTACATCTGATATTGATTTTTTAATTATCTGCCAAAGAGGTAGAATTTTTACAGTTCGCTTTTTTAGTATTTTAGCAACCTGGATTACAGGTCTGAAACGTCAATCGAATGAGAACAGTAATCACTCGGGTTTGGTGTGCTTAAATTATTTTATGACTGATGATAATTTATCAATTCCTAATAACCGTTCATACGAAGTGAATAAATACTGTGCTCGAAATTATTCTAGATCAATAATTTTAAGTGGTGATAAAAAAATATTCGCGAATTATTTAAAGAAAAATATTGATTGGATGAAAGAATATTTAAATATAGAAGAGATTGAAGAAATGAGACAAAAGATAAATTATTACGAATTATGTATCAATAAAAAAACAAAACTAATTGAGAATGTGATGAGCAAAAAGTGGGGAGATAAATTCGAAAATATTATTAAAAATATCCAAATTAAACGTATAAAAAATGATCCAAGGACTTATAAATATCCGCAATTAATTGTGATAAACAACAAAGAGTTGAGATTCCATCCCCCCAAAAAAATATAAATAACCAGAAAAAATAGTAAATATAGTAATAGATAATATTATTAAAAAAGTTACTGTGTAGAAAAAAATTTGTTCCTATTATTTGTTTTATTTGTGTAATAATTATTCTGCAAAAGTTCACTAACATATTGGACTCCAACAAGGAGTCAGATCATGCAACA
>CAYMCH010000046.1:0-8780 GCA_964389035.1 uncultured Candidatus Saccharibacteria bacterium
TGGAAATTTCAAGATACAAGAGACAATCACCAAGCAAATTCAAAGAAATAAAATTCGATATCCAAATTATTTGGAATTTAGTATTTGGGAATTGATGTTTGTTTGTAACTTGTTTCTTGGTTATTGGAGCTTCCAATGCTTTGCAGTGGCTAAGGGTGAAATCGTGTCTCTTTCATAGAAATATGTAGGGATCCCGAGAAATCGGGAGGGTAAGAGCCCACGCGTTCGCATGGCGACATGCGTCTGTGGTAATCCTCGTCCGGTGCAAGTGGAGCGGACCCAAGATATCAACTCTAACTCCTGCTCGTAGGATATTGCGGGACTTCACGCTTAGATAGATTGCTGCACAAACAGAACCCGGCTTATGGCTTGCTGAAGAGAACATCTTTACAAGACTACAATGTCTTGATAAGATTTAAATACCCCAGAATGATATACGTTATGGCTCAATGTAGGGAAACCTGCATGGGTAACACCTCGGTATCTACTGGGGTGTTTTATTTTTCTAAAATTTTTTTTAAAAAACTTTCTCTATGATTCTCCCCTTTTCCATATTGTTTTATTAGTTCAATGTGCACTTTTGTACCATATCCAACATGGTTTTCAAATTGATATATACTGTTATCTTTTAATTCTTTCATAATTTTATCCCTCTTTACCTTAGCAATAATAGAAGCGGCAGCAATAGAAATTGATTTGTTGTCACCTTTAATAATACATTTATGTTTATAGTCAAAATTTTTTATTTCTCTGCCATCAATTAAAACAAAGTCGACTATTTTAATTCTTTCTAGTGCCCTATTAAATGCTAAAACATTCGCCATAGATATACCAATTTTGTCAATTTCTGTCGCTGACACTTCTCCATATGAATAGGTAATACAATTAGTAATAATTATTTTACTTAATTTTTCTCTCTTATTAGCTGATAACTTTTTTGAGTCTCTAATTTCGCCCAAACCATTGAAAATTTTTGTAATGTCGAAAATGACCGCAGAAGCTAAAAGAGGTCCGGCTAACGCACCTCGCCCGACCTCATCAACACCTGCTATATATTTATAACCGAGTGATATATACTTTTTTTCTAATTCAAAAGAAGGCTTCAAAATAACATTATCTTTTATTTTGAATTTTTGCTTGCTTCTATTAGTTCCTTTTCAATTTCGCTAAAACGATTTAAATACAGCACTTCTTTGATAGCAACCACGATTCCCGAAGCAGCTACAAATGCAATCATGTTTGTAAGAATTGAAGAATAAACACCGTATAGAGAACCTAGCGCCGAAAATGCTTGCATAGTCGCAGAACCAATAATTAAAAAAGCAATTACCGCAATTAAATATTCCTGAGTCCTTTTGTGAGCTACATTCATAAGACCAACAGCCAAACCAACAATAGCTAATATTGTCATAACATAAGGGATTGTAAAGAAACCTGCAACAATCGAAATTACCAATCCGGCCAAGAAAGACCATTCCTACATTTGAAATCATTTTACCCTTTCTTAAACAACTAATTATTTCTATTACTATGCTATCACATTTATTTCCAAGATAAAATAAATCAATAATCAGAATTGTATCTGACAATATCATCCTCGCCCAGATATTTTCCTCTTTGAACCTCTATAATTACTAATTCAGACTCTCCGATATTGGATACTTTGTGAATACTACCTTGAGGAATAAAATAATCTTCTCCTTCAGACAATTGAATATTCTTATTATTGATCGACACTTCAGCTTCTCCTTCAAATACAAACCAATGTTCCGATCTATGATGATGTTTTTGTAAACTAAGACTTTTACCGATAGCTACTCTCATTTCTTTGACTTTATAATCTTTGCCTACCGACAAGACTTCCCAACTGCCCCAATGCCTTTTTATATAAGATATATGATTTATGGCATTATTAATATGATTTTCAAAAACCAGATGTGAGATTGCATGCATAAGACCAACTGGTCCGTCTTCCTCGGAAATATATCCTTTTCTACTTTTTACTTTATCTTTAACTCTGGGGTGAGCATTATTAAAAGTAACTGGGTACCCAATCGATAACATCTCTAGATCATTGATTCCATCGCCACATGTAAATATTTTCTTGTTAGAAGAAATTTTTTGCATATAATATTCAATGGCTATACCTTTATGAATGTTACCCCAAATTATATCAACAGCTCCATCTGGATGGCTTTTAATGTTTAATTCATTAGGCTGGGCAATATTTTCCTCAATTATTTTCGCAGCTTTTTGTGCCAATAATTCATTTTCAAAAAACAAGGTAATTATCGTTTCTTTTAGCTCTTCATAATAATCATGTTTCTTTACAGCTCGTAACACTTTTGGTTTTATTACTTTCACTTTTTTACTGTTTTTATCAGCTATATGAGCAATCTTCTGCTTCTTCCAATCGTAAATCACTCCGCCATTTTCGGCTATTACATATGGAGTATTTGCAATACCAAGACCCCTGGCCATACCAGCCAAGTAATCTTTACCCTTGCCAGAACATAAAACCTGTTCTACTCCTGCTTTATCAAGACTAGTTAGCATTTTTTTTAGTTCATAAATAGGACTTTGGAATGGTTCAGCCAACGTACCATCTACATCGTAAAATATTATTATATCTTCTTTTGTCATATAGCCTCATTTTTTTAAAAATCAAACATACGATATTATACGATGTTTTATTATTTATTGGCAACCACATATCTAAAAGAATACTTAATTTATATTGACCACGTATATAGATTATTAAAAAATTCTACTTAATTATGATTTATTATTTCATATCTTGGCGGACCAAAAGAAATACGATCTGGCGCTGCATCTACACCATAAAAAGAAGAAGCATGGTAAATAGTACTTGCTCCGTATTTGTCATTTATCTTGTCCATAGATTCTGATAGTTGTCTTGATTTTTCTATCTCTGGCATAATTGATATTTGTTTATTATCTGTGTAAATTAGATTAAAGGTTGTTACAGAAAGACAAAGTGGATCGCGCCAGTCTTTACACCTATCTAATAAACATTTTATTTCGCGGATCATGGTTTCTGTGTCATTAAAAATCTGGCAATGTTTATAATCCGAAAAACCATCACCTCGTAAAAAGCCGATAGTAACAGCTATACCTTTAGCCCAAAGTTTTTCTTTGCGTAAACGATAAGCCACTTTGGTAGCTAATTTTTCTAACACTGACATAGCTTTTTCTTTTGTTCTTAGCTCTGGAGCTAAGACATGCGAATGCCCAATAGTCTTATTTTTGATAACAAACTCATCAACTTCGTAACCGCGCAAGCGATGATACCAAACCTTGCCGGAGAATTTGAGCATCTGCGACATCTCCATAAAATTTTTAAGGTAAAAATTATAAGCAGTATATACTCCTCTAATGGCCAATTGCCTTTCCATGCGAAAATTAATTCCGGGAATATCACGAAGCTTAATTTTTCTATAAAAATCTTCTAAATTTTTTAATTCAATCAAAGTTAAACCATCTGGCTTTTTACTTTCCCCTGCTACCTTAGCCAAAAAATAATTTGGACCTATACCTATAGAACAAGTCATAAAGTCTGCCATATTCTTCAAGCTAGATTTTATGTTTTTAGCCAATAACAAAGAACCAGATTTTGTTTGATCCCGCCCGCCAAGACGAATCATAAATTCGTCGATCGATAAGGCAGTGATAGCTGGAGCATTAGCTTCTAAAATTTTTAGTATTTCTCGATGGTAAAACTGATAAAGAGCTGGCCTGGCTTCAATTATTTCTATCTTAGGACATTTTTTGCGAGCGCTGGCTACATTGTCGCCTACATTCACTCCCCATTCTTTAGCTTCGTATGAACGTGCAATTATACAGCCGGTGCTACCCATATAAGGTGTGATACCCACAGGCTTGCCCCGCAACGTAGGTTGTACTTGCTGCTCCACAGAGCCAAAATAAGCATTCATGTCAAGAAAGAGGACGGAATAGTCCGCAGGCTTCTTTGATAAATTGATAGTCTGATCCGCCAACATATTTAATAAGTCTAATTTAAAATTAAAAAATCAAAATGAAAAATTATGAAAAACCTCATTCTCTCAGTAATAATCCATGCAATAAATCTGTAGTAATGTTTACATTATATTATTTTACCGAACATAAGTCGAACACATAAACGACAAGACTATTGTTTAACTTATTCACAATATAAAAAAACAAAATCTTAAATTATAAGATAACAAAATTTTACAAAATTTCGACAGTTGCTAGTTCTCGATATAAAGATCATAAAAATAGCCTAGAAATTTTGTAAAGTAAATAAAAATTATTTAGTGATTTGGAGATAAAATTATTTTAAAAGCTTTTTAAGATATTGACCGGTATATGATTTCGCAACTTTAGCAACATCTTCTGGAGTCCCACTGGCTACTAATTCACCACCTTTGTCGCCACCTTCGGGTCCAATATCAATAATGTGATCAGCAGATTTGATCACGTCCAAATTGTGCTCAATCACCAACATGCTATTGCCTTTATCGACCAAAGAGTTCAACACTTTTAACAATTTTTTAACATCTTCAAAATGTAAACCGGTAGTCGGTTCATCTAGCACATATAATGTAGAACCCGTACCTCTGCGCGATAGCTCAGAAGCAAGCTTAATTCTTTGAGCCTCACCACCAGACAATGTTGTAGCTGGCTGTCCGAGTCTTATATAGCCTAAGCCCACTTCATTTAGAACATTTAATTTATTAAAAATTGAGGGAATATTTTTAAAAAATTTGCTTGCTTCTTCGACAGTCATATCTAATACATCAGAAATTGTCTTCCCTTTATATTTTATCTCTAAAGCCTCTTGATTATATCTTTTGCCTTTGCATTCTTCACAGGTGATATATACGTCTGGTAAAAAATGCATTTCAATTTTTATTACACCATCGCCACGACATTTTTCGCATCTACCGCCCTTTACATTAAAAGAAAACCTTCCCGCTTTGTATCCTCTCATTCTAGCATCCGAGGTAGCTGCAAAAAGTTCTCGAATCAAAGAAAATGTTCCTGTGTATGTTGCCGGATTTGACCTCGGAGACTTGCCGATTGGAGACTGGTCAATACAAATTATTTTATTCAAATTATCCGTTCCCTTGATCTCTTTGTGAGCTCCAGGCAAAGCTTCGGCTCTATGATAAAGATGAGACAAAGATTTTGACAAAATATCATTAACTAGAGTTGACTTGCCAGATCCTGATACACCTGTTACACAAGTAAATACATTGAGAGGAATTTTTACATCAATTTCTTTCAAATTATGCTCTGTAGCACCGATTACCTCCAAATAATTACCACTGCCAATACGTCTTATTTTGGGAATTTTAATTTTTTCTTTGCCAGAAAGATAATCAGCAGTCACAGAGCAATCACTTTTCATAACCTCTTGGGGCGTACCTTGGCACACCACTCGCCCACCATGCTCACCAGCACCTGGTCCGATATCGATTAAATAATCTGCCTCTCTCATGGTTTCTTCATCATGTTCTACAATTATGACTGAATTGCCTATATCTCTTAGATGTTTAAGTGTTTTTAAAAGTCTACCGTTATCCCTCTGATGCAAACCGATCGACGGCTCGTCTAAAATATATAATACCCCCATCAAACCCGATCCAATTTGAGTAGCCAAACGGATTCGTTGTGCTTCTCCGCCTGCCAAAGTTGCAGCGTTCCTATCAATTGTCAAATAAGATAAACCTACATCTATTAAAAATTTTGAACGCTCAGTAATCTCTTTAATAATTTGCTTGGCAATTTCTTTCTCTGAATCTGACAATTTAGTTGATACCGTATTAAAAAAATCGAGAAATTTATCTATAGTCAAAGATGAAATCTCAACAATATTTTTTGAATTTATCTTTACCCCTAGCGACTCAGGCCTCAATCTGCCACCATGACAAACAGAACAAGTTTTCGTAACCATATATTTTTCAATTTCTCTTCTAACATAATCGGATTCAGTCTCTTTGTATCGACGATTCATATTTGGTATTACACCTTCATACTTAACTCGATGTCCTCTAACAGTATATACTTCTTCATCAGTACCATATAATATTATTCGCAAATCTTCTTTCTTTAGATCCTTGACTGGAATATTCATATTAATATCATATTTTTCAGCTACTGCTTCAAGAATTGAGAAATACCATGATGAATGAGAAGTATTTCTTACCCATGGTCTTATAGCACCTTCCAAAATCGATAATTTGTAATTTGGTACAACTAATTTGGGATCAATTTCTCTTACTGATCCCAAGCCTTGGCAATGAGGACATGCTCCATGGGGAGTGTTGAAAGAGAACATTCTTGGAGATATATCAGGAATAGAAATTCCGCACTCAGCACATGCAAAATTTTCAGAATAAAATTCGTCGGTATCCTTTTCATAATCATATATAATCACTTTACCGCCAGAAATTTCTGCTGCTTTTTCTATAGAATCATACAAACGTTTTTTATTTTCTTCATCAATTTTTTCTTGTTCGATTATTAATCTGTCTACCACAATATCTATTGAATGTTTTTTTTGTTTATCTAGTTCTAAAGATTCAGCCTCGTCAAAATCCATAATAGTCCCATCGAGCCTAACTCTAGAATATCCGCTTTTAGCTACTTTTTGAAATATTTGTTTGTGTTCACCTTTTTTATCGCTAACCATTGGGCTTACTACTGCGATTCTTCTTGTTGTATGTGTTTTATTCAAAACATTATTTGTAATCTCTACAATAGATTGTCTTTTTACTGGTTTACCGCAATTTGGACAATGCGGGATACCAACACGTGCATATAATAACCTTAAATAATCATAAATTTCAGTAATAGTTCCTACCGTAGATCTAGGGTTTCTTGAAGCAGATTTCTGATCAATGGATATGGCAGGGGATAAACCTTCGATATAATCAACATCGGGCTTCTGCATTATCCCTAAGAATTGACGAGCATATGATGATAAAGATTCTACGTATCTTCTCTGCCCCTCAGCATAAATAGTATCAAATGCTAATGATGACTTGCCCGATCCAGACAAACCAGTAATAACAACAAGTTTATCTCTTGGAATATCAATAGAAATATTTTTTAAATTATGCTCTCTTGCACCTTCGATTCGTATTTTATTCATAATTCTCCAAAAAATGTTGCAAAATCTTCGGTATTGTATCATTTTTGTCAAGATTTTTCAATGTTTAACAAATAGTATGAAAATAATTAAAAATCAAAACATAGAAGCAATCTAGTATAGACCAACCTGATTTATATTGATTTTTGAATAATCGCAATCACAGAGTTCTTAAATTGGAATATACCATGTATCCACATACATAATATTTAACCAATGTGATAAAATTATTATAATGTGAATGTGTTGATAAAGTATATACTATTAATATATAGGAGCGGTGATTATGGAACACCAAGCTGATACCGTTATCGGCGTAGAAGTACAAGTTAAAGGTAATCTACACAACAAAGGATCAATATTAATTAATGGCAACGTTGAAGGAGAGATAAGAAGCGATGAGAATGTTACAATTGGAGAAACAGCATCAGTAGTTGGACCAATCGTAGCCAAATCAATTCTTATTTCTGGGAAAGTTTCCGGCACTGTTGAGGCACACGAAAAATTGGAAATTGATCCAACCGGCGTAGTCAGCGGAGATATTAAAACAAAAATTTTAATTGTGCGTGAAGGGGCTGTGTTTAATGGTAATAGCACCATGGATCGCCAACATAAAGATAGTGCTCATGTTGATACTAGCATCCTAGCAACTCCTCCAAACATACCAGCTTCTGACAGTAAGGAAGATAAAAAGGAAGCTACTAAAGCTAGTTTCTGGGACAAAAATAAAAAATAACTTAATATTATTTAGGTAATACATATGTATTACTATATTTTTGACGTAAAAAGATGCCGTAAAAAAAGTCAAATAGATTTAATAAAAAATCAGTTGACTTCTTTTGGGATATCTGGAGAATTTTCATATATAGCTCCAAACCAATCTGCTGAAACATTAACTGAAAACGCTCTTTCAAAAGGGTATAATACTATAGTTGCAGTTGGATCAGATGATTTGGTAAATTCTGTAGCCAATGTTTTAGTTGGTCGCAAAGAAGTCTTAGGCATTTTACCGCTATCGGCTTCAGATGAACTTTGCTCCCTTATTGGATGTCGCGACTGGCAAGATGCCACAGAAGTACTTAGATTCAGACGCATTAAAGATATGAACATCGGAAAAATTGCAAATGGCAAGCACTTTCTAACTACACTGTATTTGGATATTACTGCCCCGATGGAAGTAACAATAGAATTTAAAAATTATATACTTCAGTCTTATGTAAAAAATTTAATGATCTCTAATTATCATCCCGAAATCCAAAAAAAGTTTTCTGATCATCTCGATATTGTTATTGAAAGTATTAAAAACACACCTCAAGGCTTACTTAACAAGTTAAATCGTTTGATTAAACCATTACCCGATAAAAAGGGGGACAACATTACTTTTACCAGAACAAAATCAGTAAGGGTTTTTACCAAAACTCCTTGTCCTCTCATAAGTGGCGACAAAATTATTGCCAAAACACCACAATTAATAGAATCATCCGAAGAATCTATTAGAATTATAGTTGCTAAAAATATTTAATAATTAGCGTATCAATTCCCGATCTCTATTTTCCTAGCAAATATTGCGGAAGTTAAGATACATCGGTAACAAATCTGGTATGATTAGTTGTTCTAATCA
>CAYMCH010000047.1:0-8648 GCA_964389035.1 uncultured Candidatus Saccharibacteria bacterium
TCTGAATTATACACCGATAGTTTAACTTTGTGATTTGTATCATCAAATTGTTCCACTGGTGTACTTGGAAATGCCAATTTGGCATCCTTATATGATGTGCCGGGTTGGTAAGTAAATCTTCCATTTACGCTTGAAGCATTATCTTTTAATTTTTGATATGCGACAGTATCACTTCCAAAATTCAGAGATACTCTGGCTATTGAAGTTGGGGTTACTGCCCCTGTCGGTTCAGTTGGTAATGAAGTGGCAGCCGGCGTAGAACCAGAACTCCCTCCGGTTGTAGTATTGGTTTCGACTTTTACATCTTCAATGGTTTCTTCGTCAATCTCCAGAGGAGCGTTGGGGTCTTTTACACCCAAAGATGCTGTTAGCCACTTTTGAGACCACCTAAAGAAGTCATCCGCCCAACTTTTTACTTCTACCAAAACTGCGCAGATACCTTTCTTAACAGTTTTTACGAATGAGCTCCCTTCTTCAATTTTGTCGCAAGCTGAGTCAGTGGTAGCATTCATCCTTCCTGCATCCCACAGATCTTTGGGTTGCATGTCTAAATTATATGAACAACCAGGTCCAGTTAAAGAAGTATTTAGTGAAGCGTCACTAATAGCAAAGCTATCGTCTGCATTTTTTACAACCTCAAACTCAAGCGGGGAATTCATAAACACTTCAATATTATCTTGTGTTTTATTTCTGTTATCCAACCAATCTGAAAAACCGCCACTCACAGGTGTATCTGGCCTTGCCTTTCCACCTTCGTTTTTTCTTAGAAAAAACTCAGATAATAATTTATATTTGCCAGTAGGTAAATCTTTCATATCAATTTCCCATTTTCCATTATCCACATCTATTACCGCATATCCGTTGACTAGCTTATTGGAAGTAGCTGTAACATACACGCCGTCAGAAAAAACATACTGAAGATATACAGGGATTTTAGATGTAATTGCCATCCTTGATAACCCTGCCACTAAGAAATCTTTCGGCCATTTTTTTTCGGTTTTTGGGGCTAGTGTTTTGTCATTTTCTGGTAAACTATCCCAAAATTTCGACTGGCTAAAGTCCATAGTAGCTGTACCGCATATTTTTAAGTTGTCTATATAGCCAGATAGTAAATCGGATACATTTTGTTGCCAACCGTATCTTTTCCCACCATAATTACTGAGAACCAATTCACCACGGTATTCACCGTTCATTAGCAAAACAAGTTTTTTAATTTTTTCATTGGCATCTTGAATTACTTTGGTATCGTCATATGGATTCCATGTTGTTTCTTGGGCAATATCATACCATTTCAATTCATTGGCACTATTATAATTATTAACATAAAGCCAGTTAAAAAAATATTTATCAGCACTACCGCTTTTGTAATATAAACCCAGCGTTTTATTTGTTTTGAAACTCACAACCAAATATGCTTTTGGGAAACTATTTAAGCTAAAAGCTAAAAGACCTTCTTCGGCTGGCATGTTGTTAATCAAATTTACCAAGTTTCCATGCATAGTAGTCGCATTCATTCCAGTCATAGCTTTTTTTAATAGCCCTGCCGATAGCTTTTCCGGATTTTCATAAACAAAGGTTCCTTCCACATCTTCTGCCGCTGATGATCTTGGTCTTTGAGTTATTTTATTGTTGTTTTTATCGTAGTTAAAAAACCATCCATTATTCGATCCTGGAGTTTGAGCACTAGAAACAGGCGTTTGAATTATTTGCAAAATAAGTATTAATATAACTATGACAACTTTTTTCATCTCCCTCCTTGTCCTGGTACACAATTAAAAATCACACTAAAACCATCACCAAAAGCTGATTCATTAAAATATCGCGAACTTATTGTGGTCCCTCCCTGCATAGTTTTATTATAGCTTATTATACAAAAAAATAACAAATGCGGATTTAGGGGAGAGTAAGACGATAAAAAGTAAATAAAAGTAAAAGTATTCAATGGTTACTCGGTAGTTACTCAGTAGTGATTCAGTGGTTATTCAATAACAATACGGTAGTAATATAATAGCTAATCGATAGCTTAACAATTGTTAAGAAGGTAAAGGTAAGACGATAAACGGTAAATTCAAGATGCAAAATGAAAAAAAGACAGTAACAATACAAAAGTGACACAGAATAGACGCAGAAAAGTAAGTAACTACACGCCCGCCTGCCGGCAGGCAGGGCAAGGCAGAGATTAGACACGGATTTTAATAGTCATTACGAGCCTGTTCTTATGTCATTCTTAAGGTGTTTTACCGAAGAATCTGTTTAGACAGTAGGTAAAACACTAGACGATAAACGGTAAATGATATGCGCAATATGCAAAATGCATAATGTATAATGCAAAACGATATACGATAACAATAAAATGATAAATTTATACCATATATCGACGGCCGTCCAACAATGCTATAACTGATAAACTATACAAATAAGGTAACAGAGGATACAAGATAAATGTAAGATGCAAGAAGTAAGAGTAATAAATAAACAATAATAATATAAATAGATTGTCATTCTGAGCCCCATCCTGCTAATGCGGGAGGAAGTGCCTGCCTGCCGGCAGGATGAAAGAATCTACCGTATTATTTCCAATTAAAAAAACAACATAAGAAGATCCTTCCTATCGTCAGGATGACAAACTATTAGAGAGAAAAAAAATTCAAATAATTAATAATCTTTTCGCTTGATAAACTTTCCAACTGTATTCTTAATTCTTTCGCATTTATCATTTTACTGACCACCGAATAACTATCGTATTACTACTGAATATCTACTGAGTTACTATTGAATTTTCTATTGGATATCCTTTTCCCTTTCTCCGTTTGCCTTTCCCCTTACAGCAATACTTCCACTTCTTCAATATACTTCTTAGCGAGCTCATAGTCGCTATCTAGTTCGCCAGCTTTAACAAAAGCTTCTTTGGCGCTATATAATTTGGCGTTACGATTTTGCTCAGACATCTGTACTATTCTGGCTGTCTGAAGACGACTCATACCTAAATACACCCATGCTTCCTTATTGCTCTCATCCATCTCCAATACTATCCCCAATGCCACCTCCGCTATCTGAGGTTCATTATTTTCTATCATCTCTTTTACCTCTTTTAGACCCTCGCTTTGAGACGATGGCACTTTTTGAGTTTCGTTTAGCATATCTACAACTAACAAATTATTCTTTTCGCGAAAAAACATCTCCAAATTAAGTATGTTCATTTGACCTTTATTGGCTAAGTCAATTTTGACTAGAGCATTTGAATTTTTATTTAAATAATTCGCCTTTTTATAATCAACGATAGCTTCCACATAAGCTCGATCATTTAGATGTTTGTCTCCGCAAGATATATATTTCTCTGATAAATTTCGTTTGATCGGCTGTAATGCAAAATATCCCGCCGAAATGACGGTTACTATAACTATAAGCCACATTATACCCTTATTGTTCTTCTTTGACACGATTGACACCGTTCTTACTCGGTTCATCCCAATATTTCTCCCATTTATTTACTAATATATAAGACAATATTCCCGAAGCTGTACCCAATAGCGCTCCGCCAATAACATCTGAAGGATAGTGCAAGCCTTCGCCAATTCTAGACAAAGCCACCAATACAGCAATAAACATCAAAAATGTACCTAATTTTTTATGCCCATACAAATATACTGACACAGCAATGGCAAAAGCGATATAAGTATGGCTGGAAGGAAAAGAAGCTACATCAACAGTATGCCCTGTTGGATCGGTGGTTACCGTATCGGCATGAGCAATATATGGTCTTGGTCTTTTCCATAAAATATATATCAACAAATCCGACAAGCCAGCAACCCCCATAGCCATAAATGAGCAGATCAAAGCATTAATTTTCTTATTCCAGATAAGATATATAAAACTCAAAAAAAATAACAGTATTCCATACTTGGCAAAAAAATGATAAAAACCCTCAATCAAGCTATACTCTTTGCCAAATGAATACATAGAATAAAGCCAGCGAAAATCCAGCGCTCGAATTTGATTTAATAAATGTTCCATTGTGTTATTATCTTAGCACAAAGTAATGATATAATACATTGTGAAATATGAAAAATCTATGGGTATTAAAACGAGAGTTTTTAGAATATTGCGAAATCGAAAAAGGGCAGTCTGTTTTGACGATAGATAATTATGGCCGCTACCTCGATCGTTTTTTAACATGGCTAGAAGGATATAAATATGGGCATAATAATTTGGACAATGACTTACCATTGGAAGACAATTTTGAGCCATTTGTAAAAAGGGCAAAGCCAGATGGTACCAAGCAAGACACCAAAGAAATTAAGGGCCACCAACTGTCAACCGAGGATATTACCGAAGATAGTATTCGTCAATATCGACTGTATGTAAATCGCCTAAACGGTAGCGATGGCAAGGAACTAAAAACTTCTACGCAAAATCATCATGTTTTATCCCTGCGAGCTTTTTTGCGTTATTTATTGTCACGAGGCATACAGGTAGTGCCACCAGAGAAATTATCTCTAGCCAAAACCGGTGAGCGGGAAATAAGCTTTATGAACCAAGAGGAATATATGCGATTATTGCAAGCTCCCAATGTTTCCGATTTAGAAGGGCTTCGCGATCGGGTAATATTGGAAATTCTTTTTTCTACCGGCATGCGCGTTTCCGAGCTAGCCAGCTGCAATATCGGGCAAATTAATTTCGAACAAGGTGAAATCGCCATTTTAGGTAAAGGCAAAAAGCTTCGTGTGGTCTTTCTCTCAGACACAGCTATAGATTACCTTATTAAATATTTAAAAGCGCGCGGGGCAGTAAAAACAAAAATAATATCCAATATCCAATATCCAATATCCAATGAAGATTCAAAGATCAAAGATCAAAGATCAAAAACTAACAACAACGAGTATCATTCCGAGCGAAGTGATAACGGAGTCGAGAAATCCCATTATCGCGTTAGCGATAGCATAAATAATACTGTAGATTCTTCGGTTCCTCAGAATGACACAAAGCATGGTCATTGCGCTTTGCCTGCCAGCAGGCAAAGCAATCCTGAATCCTGTATTCCATCCAATAATGAATTTTCAATTATTGAACAATATAAAAATGATCCTCTTTTCCTATCTTCGCGGGGGAACAGAATGAATGTACGCGGCATCGAACGAATAGTAAAAAAATACTCTCTTATCGCAGGAATTTCAAAAAACATCTCTCCACACTCCCTGCGCCATACTTTTGCTACCGATCTGCTCTCTGCCGGCGCCGACATCCGTAGCGTTCAATCTATGCTGGGGCATTCTAATTTATCTACAACTCAAATTTACACTCATGTTACCGACCAGCATTTACGAGAAGTGCATAGAAAGTTCCATGGCAAATCGAGTAACGATACAGAATTTGACACAGAATAGACACAGAAAATAACATCTTCGGTGCAATTTAATTTTAATATTGGGGGACTATGCAATTTCTCTTTCAAGATCTCACAAAAAATATTATTGGGGCTTGTTTTTGCATTTATAGAGTATTAGGTTACGGAAAGCCAGAGAAGATATATCAAAAAGCCCTTGAAATAGAGCTTCAAAAAAGAATGATAAATTTTAGTCGTGAGAAATATGGCAGGATTAAATATGATGGACAAATAATCGGCAGATATTATCTTGATTTTTTGGTTGAAGACAAAATAGCCATTGAACTCAAAGTTAGGCGTGAGGTTTATGAAAGCGACTGGATACAGCTTTTAAACTATCTTAAATCAGAGAAATTAAAATTGGGACTTTTGATAGTATTCACAAAATATGGATTAAAAATAAAAAGAGTCATTAATGACTCTGTCTAATATCTGTATCTTTTCTGTGTCTCTCTGTATTATTACTTCCTACTAAATAAACTTTCCTTTTTTCTTTCCTCCTTTTACCTTTTCGCATCTTGCATATTGCATATCGCATTTATCCTTTACCGTCTATCAATTTACCTTCTGCGTCTATTCTGTGTTTCTCTTGCATTGTTACTTTGATCTAGCGATCTTCCAGATCGCTCCACATATCAAAAACCTCCACCTCACAAGGAGTTGGGTTGGCAATGCAATTGGAAATAGTACTTTTAATTTGCTCTATGCGTTGCATATCGGAGTTGATGGGTATCTCGAAAATTTTATTGATTTTTTTGATTTTTAGCTTCATTCTTTTGTTTTTTATTTTTGTTTTTAGTTAAACCAAATTAAAACATTGTATCAAAAAAACACCGCTATGTCAAGGTGTTTTGTGATATATTATTGATTTTAGATAAAAGGGGTGTCCGCTTCCGTGCGCCGGAGAGGCGCAGAGAGTAGCGGCAGACCGGAGGTGCTAGGGCTTTTTTGAAGCAGTAGAGAAATTCCCCCCAACTTCTCTACTGCGACAACAACCATTAAGAAAAGCATAAGTCCGACCATTGCAAACGAACTTGGCTGATAATCATACTCATCTTCGTCATAGCCCCATCTGGCATTATCAGTCATGTTAGCCATCTCTTCTTTTTGATTGTAAGCCCAAATTAGAACTTAAAAGCTTTAAGCTTTGAATCTGCGCTCTAGCTCAGCTTTGACAATCTTTCGGTCGGAAAAAGGCACAAATTCGTGCAAATCCACTGCCATCACCTCTTCGGCACCTTTGCCTGTAATTATCACTACATCGTTTTTACGAGCTTCGCGTATAGCTTTTTTGATTGCCTGTTCTCTGTCTATAACTTTCCAATAATTGCGATTTAAGCGCCATTGATGTTTTTTACCGCCTTTAAATATACCCTCGGCAACTTCCTCCATAATCTGCATAGGATCTTCATTGTAGGGATCTTCATCGGTAAAAATTACCATGTCTGCATATCCTCCAGCCAAAGCACCCATTAAAGGTCTTTTGGTTTTATCCCTATTGCCCGTAGCTCCTAAAACCGCAATCATTTTGCCACCACTTTTTTCCATGCCATCTCGAATAGTTTCATACACATTTTTTAGTGAATCTGGATTATGCGCATAATCAACAATTACGGTAAAATCCTGCTTAGGCGAGACATTTATTGACTCCATTCTCCCCGGCACTCCTGAGATATTTTCCAATCCTGTCTTAATATATTTTGGCTCGATACCCAAGGCAAGACCCACACAGAAAGTGGCCAAGGCATTTTGAATATTAAATATTCCTGGGAAATTTAAATTAATAGTAATCTGACCACTATCGTATACAGCTGTAAATGTAGAACTATCAGCTGCAGTTAATATTTTTCTAGCCACTGCTCCGTGATCAACTAAACTTTTGCACGAATAAAGAAACTTTTTCCTGCTATGAAGCGAATAGAATCGATTCCAATTAACATCATCCATGTTTACCACAAAAGCAGCTTGAGGATTATCTTTAAATACCTTGATCTTAGCATTAAGATAATTCTCTTTAGTTTTATGATAATCAATATGATCGTGAGATAAATTTGTATAAACTAGTACATCAAATTCGATGCCATGTACTCTATTTTGGTCTATTGCCTGTGATGTCGTCTCGATGATGGCATATTGGCACCCTTCCTTAACTGCATCTTTTAAAAACTTTTGAATTACAGACGCAGGCGGGGTAGTCACCCATTTGTCTTTAGTCTTATGAGAAATTATTTTATCGTCAAGCTTGGTATTAATAGTGGTTTCCATGGCATTCTTAATACCAGCAGCATCTAAAACACTGGCGATCATGTTGCAAACAGTAGTCTTGCCTTTGGTGCCAGTAACACCAATAACTTTGATTTTGCGACTCGGCTTACCATATCTAGCTACAGCAAAACCTGCTTCCATTTTATGAAGTTTGTTTTTGGTATCTTGGGATAGATAATTTGAGATGATTTTTTTCATAATTTTGGAATTTGGCATGTAGATTTTATTGAATGCAATACAATTGCTAGCCGATAGATATACTATTGCTAGACAATTGTCTAGCTACTGCCTAGCTATTGTTTAGCAATCGCCAAGCTATCATTTATTTTCTTCTAATCTTTTCTGCTATTTTAAATATTTGGTATTCTACCGGTCTTAACACCAAGTCCCAACTCCCTAGCAATTCTACTTCTTTGCCACCAAATTTTTTTTTGAAATCGGTCACACCACGCCAAGGATGATTTGGTACATTATGTGGTGCTATACCGAAAAAATCGTATTCTTGGCACCCTCGACTCTTGGCTTCGCGTATCGCTGTCCATTGCAATAAATATGGCGCCATGAGATTTTTGTGCTCGTCACTCGATCCGCCAAAGAGGTAAATTGCTTTCTCTTTGTAAAAGCTGATTATAACTGAAGCGACGGGAGTTTGATCGATGATCTTACTTTCTCCATTATTCTTTATTCTTACTTCATTATTCTGTTTTGCAAAGGCAGTAAACACTTTACAATAGCCTTTAGGGTTCAAAATGTCAAACAGCTTTTGGAAATACTGGGGATTTCGATAGGTGATCCCATGGCGCTTGGCCATATTGGAATAAAGTTTATAAAAATTGTTGGTGTCTGGTTCTTCGACTATTCTAATTTGGTTTTTTTGGGCGACTTTAATGTTATAGCGGCCTTTAGGCTTCATCTGTTTCAAAATCTCCTCCTCCGGCTTGGTAATATCAAGAACCAGTGTATGCTCCGGCTGCATCTCCTCAAAACTTTTTTTAAAGCT
>CAYMCH010000048.1:0-7875 GCA_964389035.1 uncultured Candidatus Saccharibacteria bacterium
ATTCGAATCTTGATCTGCCACTTATTCCCTCTGCTTAATTTATTATATTATAACACAATACTAATAAAATATTATTTTAATAATTCCTCAAGGGCTCGATCAAAAGTTTCATCTCCTTCGGTCTCGTCTTTATCTTCTACCTCGATATCAGGAGTTATTCCAATCTTATCGATATGATCACCTTTGGGAGTTAACCATTTGGCGATAGTAATCTTTACCGCACTACCGTCGCTTAAGTCCTCTAGCACCTGTACACTACCTTTACCAAAACTTTTTGTGCCAATAATTGTAGCCCTATCTCGATCTTTCAAAGCTCCAGCCAATATCTCTGATGCACTTGCCGAACCATTGTTTATCAGAACAATAATTTTTATATCTAGAAATTTGCCTTTTTTACTAGTTTTAAAATCTTTCTTTTTCCCAGATTTATCAACCTCCGAAACCACTACGCCCCCATCAAGAAAATTACTAGCCATATTCACCGCAGTTTCTAAGTAACCACCGGGGTTATTTCGTAAATCTAATATTATTGAATCAGCTTTTTGTTCAGATGCTTGACCCAACTCTTTATTAAATAATTTTTCCGTATCCCCACCAAATTGCCTGATCTTAATATAAAATACTTTTTTACCACCGCTTTCTTTTATTTCGCTACTCACTGATGCTACTTTAATATTATCTCTAACTACTGATATCTCTAAGGGTTTATCATTCCCAGATCTAACTATCTTTAATTTCACTGTTGTATCTTTTTCCCCCCTGATTTTATTTATTGTTTCTTCAAAACCAAGATCACTGGTTAACATGCCATCAACCTCTAATATGATATCTTTCGCTTTTAGACCAGCTTTTTCTGCGGGAGAATCTGGCAATGGAGCAACAACAGTCGGCAGGTTGTCAACAAGCGATATCTCCAAACCTATACCGTCAAACTCTCCTGAGATATCATCATTAAAGCGTTTGTTTTCTTCTGGTTTCATAAATATCGTGTACGGGTCACCAGTTGATTCCAACAATCCGGTTATAGCACCATACACCATATCTTGTGGTTTAAGATTACTGGCATAGTCTTTATTTAATTTGTTCCAAGCCTCCCAGAAAATTGAAAAATCAACCTCTTCGGGCTTTCCAGATGAAATATTTGTTACATTTGCAGTTTTCGTCAAGACTTTTGTAACATCTAATCCTGCTTTTCCAGATATATTCCCAGCGATAAAAGTCAAAGCACTTACAATAATAATTGCAAATACCACTAAAAATCTTGAATAGTTTTTGTCAATTTTTTTAGTTTTCATATCTCAATATAATATATTTATCTTATAATCCTCATTGCCTTTACTTGTGATAAATCATAACCTCTGCCAGCTCCAAGCGGATCATGCATCGAATAGTGATTGCCATTTTGTGAATATGGCTTTAGTACCACAAAATGAGACACACCATAAGAATTCCCCATATTCACCCCAAGAGCGACACCAATTATCACTGGATGTCCTGTAGCTAGTTCTTCATTGACACGATCCCAATTAATTGGCTGTGACCCCCCGTCAGAAACGATCGGAGTATACAAAAGATACCCGTCTCTATTAAAGCTTGAGGCAGCAACAGCTGATGGCACATCGTAGTTTCTGCCGTAGTATTTAGCTACCATGGTCAAAGATGTAATCAAACAACCATATTGAGCAACAGTATAATAACTAGGCCCAAGATAAAGATTTGGGTATGACAATTGACTATAATACCAACTCGAATCGTTAGATGAAGTAATTTGACCACCCCAAGTTTTTGTAGCACTGATACGATTGATCTTTTCTTGTATCTCTTGAGCTTTTTGAGTAGCGGCTTTTTCTTGAACTTTGAGTTCATTAATAGCACTATTGGTATTTTTCAATAAATACTCTTTGGTATTTTGTTGTTTTTCAACACTAGTTTTTTGTGTGGTCTGGTTGTCTTTATGACGGTTTAACTCAGCTATAGCGTTTTCTTGTTTGGTTTTTTGATTGTATAAATCCTTTTTAAGAGTATCAATTTTTGCGATCTTTAATTCTATCTGTTGCTTTATGGAATCATAATATTCCTGTCTAGTGATAATTTCTGAAAGATTTGAAGAGGAGAAAATATTGTTTACCATACTATTTGAATCACCCTCCATATACCATGAAGACACAACATCATTCATAGTTGTCTTTTCTTTGGCTAGCTCGCTTTCTTGCTTCTCTATCTCTTGTTTTAAAGCATTAATTTTTTGTGAGGTAATATCTATCTGTTGATTAGTTATGGCTAATGACGTCTCTGCTTCTTTTATCTGATAATTTAAAATCGAAATCTGATCTTGAAGATATTCTGCTTCCTCTTTCTTATTTAGCGACTGTTCTCTAGCTCTCTGGGCTTCTTGCGCATAAGCTTCTTTTTGTTTTTGTAACTCCGACACACTATCAGCACAAGCAATTACAGGAGCAAATGCTAAAACCATTGAGATAATTATTGATAAGGCAATTTTATTTTTCAAAAAGAAATTTGTCATATTATATAGTTATTTATTTTATTAAAAATTTCTTCACCGCTAGTAAAGAACAACTTACACCTAAAACAGCTCCTGTAATCAATTGCGCAATAATAACAAACCATATATTTATACCAAGATAACCTTCTCCCAAACTGAATTCGCCCAAATACTCTCGTACATAAGGCATGCTGAATTTAAAAGTTAGCACCATCAGCACAGAAGCAATAATGGTAGCAAATATTCCATAAGCTAATCCTTCGATAATAAATGGTCCTCGCACATACCAATCACTTGCCCCTACTAATTTCATTATTTCAATTTCGTATGACCGAGCAAATATCGTCAATCTAATAGTATTGTATATCACAATAATAGAAATAACCACAAATAAAGCTGATAGCGACCATCCTGTTATTTTTATAAATTGTGTAATTTTTACCAGCCTATTAATAATATCTCGATTTTTAGCATATGATAACTCTTGAATAATGTAAGAAAATTGCTGATCTGATAACAATTTTGCAATATCATCTAGATTTTCCGTTCTTTTCGTTTTAATTTCTAGAGATCTGGGTAAAGGGTTATTATCTTCAGAAACCACATTTTTAATTTTTTCATTATCTCTGTAACGCTCTTGCCATCTCGCTAGTGCATCTTGTTTGGAAAGATATTTTATTTCGAGTACATCGCTACGATTTGAAAGCATTCGCTTTAATGCTGTAATCTGGTCATCGCTCGCTTCATCTTTAATATAAGCAGCCATATCAATTTTATTCTCCAAAGCATCTGTAACTCTATTGGTAACAATATTTAAACTTAAAAAAACTGAAATAATTACTAAAGTGAGAACCATAATTAAGGTCGACACAAAAGATAACCCTCTGTTGCGCCACAAAGAAATAAGTGCAGTTTTTATTACTCGGTATAACGATGTTATCATAATAATCCAATTTAAAATTTTCAATTTACAATTTATATATTTTGATACTTTTTTAAATTTTAAATTTTAAATTCTTAAAGTATGTACTTTCCGTGTTGCTGATCACCAACAATTTTTCCATCACGCATTGTAATTACTCTTCGTTGCAATGCATCAACAACTTCCTTATCATGCGTTGCCAGCATAACAATAGTCCCTTGGCGATTAATTTTAAATAACAACTCAATAATTTCCCAGGTTGTTACCGGGTCAAGATTTCCTGTAGGCTCATCGGCAATTAATATCTTAGGCTTGTGGACTAAAGCTCTAGCTATAGATACTCTTTGTTTCTCTCCTCCCGATAATTCTTCCGACATTGATTTAATACGTTTAGTCAAACCTACTATCTCAATAATTTTTGGTACTCTGTCATTTATCTCAAAGTTTTTAACTCCAGCCACTTCTAATGCAAAAGCAATGTTTTCAAAAACTGTTTTTTTAGGAAGCAATTTAAAATCCTGAAAAATTATCCCTACTTTCCTGCGATAATAAGGCAAATCTTTTGATTTTAGCATAGTAATGTCTCTTCCAGCAACATAAATACGACCAGTCGATGGTAATTCTTCGCGAGTTAACATACGAATAAGTGTGGATTTTCCTGCACCCGATGGACCCACCAGTGAAACAAACTCGCCTACGCCTATTTTAAACGTAATGTTATCTACAGCTTTTATACCACCTAGATATTCTTTACTGACCTTTTCAAAATCTATTACATGTTGTTCAGATAAAGATTTTGCAGATATTAAACAAGAAACTGGAGCATTTACTCCTACAGCTTTATCTTTTGGGGTATCATTACTATCGGCATTCGTATTTTGCTGCTGACTGTTGTTATCGTTTTTATTTTCTTCTCCCATGTTTGTACCTATTTTTTATTTCATTCCTTCAATTAAATCTATACCGCCCATCTCTTTAGGACAATTGATTTTCATTATATTCAATATAGTTGGAGCTATATCCGACAGTACCCCCCTACAAGGTTCAGTCGAATAGATTATCAAATCATCAGACGAAAAACTATAACTGTTTGAACTGTTAAAAGGATGTTCCTCAAAATTTAAATATACAAAAGGAACAGGACTTGTTGTGTGCTCAGTACACGGCAAATTAGTAGCAGGATCAATCATAATTTCGCAATTACCGTGATCAGCCGTAATAATTGTATTATACCCTAAATCAGATGCTTTATTCAAAACGCCAAAAAGACATTTATCCACTGCTTCGCAAGCTTTGGTGGCAGCTTCTATTTTGCCAGTATGCCCTACCATATCACCGTTCGCATAATTAACCACTATAAAATCAGCTTTATTTTCTATTGCCTCAATCGTTTTTTCTGTCACCGCTTCAGCAGACATTTCTGGTTGCAAATCATAAGTTGCTACCTTAGGAGACGGTACAACTATTTGAGTCTCCTTGTTATGTTTTTCTTCTCTACCACCGTTAAAAAAATAGGTAACATGAGCATATTTTTCAGTCTCAGCAATATGATATTGTGTTTTATCATTTTTTTCCAAAACATCAGCTAAAACATTTATTAAATCGACTGTCTCAAACAATACTGGTTTAGCATAACTTTTTTCATATTCCGTCATAGTAGTGATAAATATCGACGGATTTTTGAGAATAGTAAAGTTGTTAAAATTTTCGGTCACAAAAGACTCAACAATCTGCCTCATTCTATCTGCTCTAAAATTAAAAAAGATTACTGAATCACCATCTTTTATAATGCCATCTCTATCGACAACAGATGGCTCAATAAATTCATCACTATGCCCAGCCTTATAATTATCATTTATTGCTTCATAGACAGTTTTATATTTCTTACCTTCACCAGAAAAATATAGATTATATGCTTTGGCAGTCCTATCCCATCGCTTATCACGATCCATAGCATAGTACCTGCCAATAATTGTGGAAATTTTACCTAAACCATTTTTTTTCATCTCGTCTTCAAGCTCTTTGACATAATCTGATGACACATTCTGTGGTGTATCTCGACCATCAGAAATAAAATGGATATAGACTTCTTTTAAGTTTTGTTTTTTGGCTACATTAAGCAATGCTTTGAGATGCCTGATATGAGAATGAACGCCACCTCCGCTTACCAAACCAATTAGATGTAATCTCGACTCTTTGGCTTTATCTAAAGCATTTAATAAATTCTTATTTTGATAAATCCCACCATTGTCAATTTGGTAATCAATTCTAGGTAAGTTTTCCCACACTACTCTTCCGCTTCCGATATTTAGATGACCAACTTCAGAGTTACCCATCTCCCCTCGATTCAGCCCCACTTCTAATCCGGAAGCTGAAATTAGCATTTTAGGGTATGAAGCATATATATAATCCAATACAGGTGTTTTGGCCAACAAAGTAGCGTTCCCTTCAGAAATTGGAGAAACACCCCAGCCATCTAATATTATCAACAATACTTTATTTTGATTCATATTCGCCCCTCTCATAATCTAATTAATGTGCAAATTAGATTATATCTTTAATTACAAAAATCTCAAAGACTTTGAATCATAAAATTATTTCATCGATGTCATACTAAATATCTACTTGTCGATAAACACAGTATTTCGACATCCCACTATTAATTTAGATATATCTTAAATCAAACTCAGAACAACAGATAGCTATGCTTAAATATTCTGATCCTGGTTTATTGTATTTTTATTTAGGTAAGCCACCTAATCCCCCATCTGCCACAAAATTCTTCACCTTTTTCCAAATGAATCAGTCCAAGTTCCGGCATATTGATTGCAAAACCGCAACAACTTTGTGGCTCTAAAGCCATTGCCTGACGGCGATTTTTTGGCGTAATTGTATCAGAAGAATAAGTTTGGAAATAGGGATAGCTAGAATCTTGCCATATTTCTATTCCTTTGCTACCATCTTCGCTACTTAATTTTGAAGTAAATATATCTTTTTCATCTCTTATCAAATCTGTAAAACAGTTGTCTATAACCCTACCACCAATTCGAGCAGGAGTGCGAAAATCGAGATTACTTTCTTCAACTGGGATCAATTTACCTGTGGGTTTCAAACTGTCATCAAATTCTACTACGCTTTTAGCCGGCACCTGCCAAATCATATCGTCAACTTTGGTAGCTACTTTAAAATATGGATGGTAGCCGATACCGAAAGGCACTGTTTTGTCTCCGATATTTTTTACATCGGTTTTTATCGATAAACCATCATCCAATATTTCGTAAATTATGTTAAATTCGAGGCTAAATGGAAATCCCTTTTCAGAAAAATCCTGCTCTTTTACCTCGACAGTCGATGCTATTTGATTATCAGATATTTTCTCAACAATCCAATTTAATTCACGCACAAATGCATGCAAAGAATTGCCTTTATTTTCTGCAAAACCATTCAATTGATAGTCGCCACCCTGATAGCTGTACCTACCTCTATCTACTCGCCCAGGAAAAGGAGAGAGAATATCACCCATACCGCCATCATAATCCTTTTCATCTGAGTATCCATAGATAATATCATCTCTTCGATTATCTTTTTTAATATAATATTCAGCGATCCCCCCGCCACGAGTATTAATTCTTAATGTCTGATTTTTATATTTTAGCTCTACAAATTTCGACATTTTACTCCTTATTTAAAATATTAATTTCATCGATTATAGTCCACACACTCATTACATCTGATCTTTATATTTATTTTAGCACAAATCGCCACGGCAACTCTTTATCTTCTTCGGCATAGTCTATGCCGATTCGAGGTAGTGTAATAATATTTTTAGATATAATATCGTATTTATCATCAATAATATATAATTGATCAGATTTTGTAATATCGATACCGCTTAAAGACCGATCAATATGTAAATATTTGGTTAAATTCCCCGGTCCATAAGTCTTTAATTTCGGATCCATTCCACTTAATGGCTCAATTTTACGAATTAAAACTGCTGCCGGAAATTCCTTTGCCTCAGTCACAATATTCAGCAAATTGTGTAGCCCCATACACATATATATGTATGCATGTCCCGCCTCTTTCCACATTACTTCATTACGCTTAGTTTTGCCGTGCCTTGCATGGCAAGCTTTATCGCTCTCGCCAACATAGGCTTCTGTTTCTAATATTCTACCCTTGATTTCTTTGCCATCGGCTTCCCTCACCAAAACCTTGCCAAGCAAATTCTTGGCAACGATTAAAGTATCTTTATAATAAAATTCTCTTTGTAGTATATTCTTATCATCTGGCATAATAGTTATTTTAATTTACATTACATTTCTAAAAATCAGTACCTTACAATGTTTCGGCATATCTGATGTTTATCGTAGCGTAGCGGAGACAAATATGGGGGGAGGCTTTTGTATAAAAGCCGTAACCAGATATGCCGTGTTATGTGATGTGCATG
>CAYMCH010000049.1:0-2604 GCA_964389035.1 uncultured Candidatus Saccharibacteria bacterium
ATACCTCTGTCTGAAATGCCAAATCATAAACATGTTCAGGCTTTGCTTGTGTGCTAGATTTTATTTCATATAAATCAAAGCCACCTTTAATATTTTTAGATAACACATCGCAAATACAGGTTATTCTATCGGATTCAAATCTACCCTGTAATATCGTCTTGGCGCCTGATTTGATTACTTCCTCAGTTCTATTTGGTAGCTCTTTATAACTATTGTAGTTCCCACGATCGCATTCAAGTTTTACTGCTTCGGGAAAAAGCTTTTCTGCATATGATTCAAAAAGAAATCCCGCATCAAAGATAGCCTGTAAATCATCATCGACAGGCGGCAATTTATCTTGATCGTGCTTTTTAAACCACAACCAAGCGGGGTGTTTTAGAAATAACATATAATCTGATTTTGATAGTTGTTTCATGATAGCGTAATTGGTTCTGAATAATTATCTACTAAATTTCTATCAAATTCCCCCAAAATTATACAAGGGACGATTTCTTGAGGGAGGGTATAATAAACCGAATACGCATGATAATCGTCTGACATTATAAATTTACCATCTTGAAAATATACATGGAGCGACGGAGAGTTTTCCATTACAAATCTTAGAGTTTCTTCACTGACAGCCGGGAGTAGCTCTGCATATGGTTCAATCATGTCCAGCTTGATGTTTGCTCTCCTTACTTCAATCATGCCTTGCAAGGCTTGCTTATATAAATCAAGAAACTTCTGGTCAAATTCTCCAGGTTGAAATTTATTTTCAATTTTATCTATCGCTATCTTTTTTGTCATAAGCCTCTGCGTTAGTGAGTTAATATTTTTTGATGTAATCTACAATTTCCTGTTTGAAATCGCTAACTTTCGGATTATTGGCATACCAAACATTCGATTGGCCAACCCATCCGGCACCTTTGGAGGTGGCTCTATACACTTGTTTCGTACGTTGATCAATCGGGAGTAAAATGCAATCTTCCTGTTTGGCAGATGCAAAATATCCAAATAACTCACCATTATATTCTCTTTTGATGTCATGTCTTTCTGAACGGTAAACTGTAGCATTTTTGTACCAACCTACGACATACGTACCTTTTGCGATGGGGTCTGTGGCTATCCAAACGACCACGACTCCGTCTATATGGTTGTCTTTAGAAAATTTCTTATCAATTTTTTCTATGTGCAGATTATTCCGTCCATTTTCGGATAAGTAGTTTTTGGTTTCGACAAATCCATACATTTTCCCCTCTAGCGGAAGAAAATTATATATTTCATGACCAAGGTTGGTTTTCGCAACGTAGCTTCCGCCACCAATGATTACATCACCCTCTTCGAAACCGCAATAATTTTTCATCCAACCTATATTAAAAAATATTGTTCTGTTGTTCATAATCCTCCCCTGATTATATCTATGGCATCTTACTTTTCTTGCTGCAAATCTTCTTTTTTAATAAGAACTTTTCTGGGTTTTGTTCCAGTGCCCGTGTCAATAACCCCTTTTTCCTCAAAAATATCCATTAGCCGAGCTGCTCTCGCATAGCCTATCCGTAGATGCCTCTGGAGTAGCGAGGGAGAAGCTTTTCCGGCTTCAACTATCACTGATAGAGCTTCATCATACATCTCGTCTTCTTGCATCCAGCGGGATGTTTTATTGCCACAACCGAATTGCTCATCCAATTGCATTTTGCTTAAAATGATGTCTGTCTTAATTAATACGAGCTTAAGCAAATTTTCGACGTTTTCTAATCTTTTTTCATCCATAATTTCCTTCCTATTATTCGAAAATTATAAAATATGATTCATAAATTCAATAAATCCCATCGGTCTAAATATTTTTCATCTAGATCTTCAAACTTTCTCATCAAGCTATCGTTGTGTTTTTGGCCTCTTTTCCCCGGTGTCTTTAGCCAATTGCTGTGACTTTCTTTGCAATAATGTGCCACAATCTTACTTGGAACTATAAAATATTCAGGATGCTTGTTCCCCACATTTAAATTTACAAATATGTAAAATAAGTTATCGGCATAATAGTCTTCTGCTTTCTGGGTCAGTATCCAACTTCTAGCAGAACCTTTGTTTGTTTTTACTTGTATGCCGATCGTTTTCGAAGCGTCTTCATTTGAGCACAAAACATCCAATCCTTTTGTATTCCTTAGCGTTATCGATGCCACATAACCCATTTTGGATAGTTCTGCGGCAACAAAATATTCTCCAGACACTCCAGCCAAAACAGAATTTAATTTGTTGTCATTCATAATCACCTTGAATATTATTAATTTCGCTTATCAATCTAATCTTAAAATCATTTAAATTCATATAGTCTTTTGGAACGATGCGAGTGATGCCGGCGGCTTTGGCTTCTTCGTTCCACTGCGGAGTAGAGGAGATGGAAATTATTTTATCTTTGCCAAATGAAACGTTTAAATTTTCCACTTTAGTGCAACAAAATTTGCAATTTTTTTCACAGTTTTCACTCATTACTATATCTCCTCTTTTATTTAAGTGCATCATATATTGTATCAATATTATTCTTCATAGTTTGTACATAATCATTTGCTGCTAAATCTGTAATTGCATCAAGTTTATATACTTTTATATTAGTTTCATTTACTATAT
>CAYMCH010000049.1:2614-7835 GCA_964389035.1 uncultured Candidatus Saccharibacteria bacterium
TCTGTCCAGGAGAACAATATCAAATTCTGATTTATCAAGTTTGTTTAAATAATCTTGAGCCTCCGTATATTCGGAAAAGACTGTTACTGCAAAATCAGTCTTGCCATATAACTCTTCTTCAAGATCGAAAAGCCCATCCATTATCACCGACAAGGTCATTAAATCATCTTCTAAAATTAATACTCTGGTTGTTTTCATGACTTATTATCCTAGATCATGCAAATTCTTTGTTCTTTTTGGATTGTAATGTTCGCTCATTTATACGCAATCCAAATCTGAATCGCTACCTCTATAACCATTACTATGGTTAGCCCAATCATAGCCCAGGAAAGTTTTGTCGCTGATTTGTTAAATTTTTCGATTTTTTTCTCAAGTTTTTCGATGGATTCACCGATTAGAACTGCATTCACA
Organism: uncultured Candidatus Saccharibacteria bacterium; assembly: GCA_964389035.1. GTDB lineage: Bacteria > Patescibacteriota > UBA1384 > XYA2-FULL-43-10 > XYA2-FULL-43-10 > CAYMCH01. The sequence continues at coordinate 3,026 of CAYMCH010000049.1, forward strand.
ATACCGTCACCCATATTTTCCCTTTCATCGGCCTATGTTAATTTAATTTCTGGCGAAAAGAATAGCCAGCTTGGACTTTTTTCTTTGCTCTGCGTATAGGTACTTCTGAAAATCAATGAATGTTGCTCGAATTCTTTCTACAGAGCCAAGTTCATTCTCAGCATCATTCACAGAGTGATACTTCAAGTTGATGAGTTTTGGTAACTTATCTTCGCTCAATTCCCCTACCCCTTCATCAATATATTTGGAGAGCACGAAAGATATAAAGTCTTTTTGTTTTTCATTTAGCTGATTAAAGATAGCTCTTTTAGCGTTCGAAACTCTTTCTTCTCGAGAAATTGGTTTTAAAGCAAAGGACACATAAGCCAATACATCGAAAAGGTCGCTTTCCTCGGCGTTTACAAGTCTTTGCAAGGCGTCTAATTTTTCTTTGTCGTACCCTAGCTCGGAAATTTTATTTAAAAATGCTTCCCGTGTTGTCGGGCTTGACCAGATCTTACGAAGAACTTCTTCCGACTTAAACAAGCTTGGTAATTCACCATACATATTTTGTAAAAATTCCTCAGATGAAATCGGCTTACCGTCCGCACTCCAAAATGAAGTTGCAACAATATGTTGAATTTCTCTTTCTTTGCCGTCAGCTAGTTTTATTTTTACTTTTTTAGGACAAACACAAGGATTTTCTCCACATACAGGGCACGATTCAGGAGGATTTTTCTCACAAACACAAGGTTTCTGACCGCAAACATTGCATACTTTCGGAGGATTTTTCTCACAAACACAAGGGTTTTCTCCACACTTAGAACAAACCTCATTAATTGGTTCACCATCCCATTCTGGATCAGAAAAATGCTTATATGCGTCAACAAAATCAAGAATGGTAAAGAATTCTTTGCCATCAAAAAGCCGAGTGCCACGTCCAATAATTTGTTTGAATTCTATCATTGAGTTTACCGGGCGCATCAATACAATATTGCGAATATTCCTTGCATCTACTCCGGTAGACAATTTCTGGGAAGTTGTCAAAATAGTCGGAATCGTTTTTTCATTGTCCTGAAAGTCCCTCAAGTATTGATCTCCACGCGTCCCATCATTAGCAGTTACTCGAACACAGTAATTTGGCTCTTTATTTAATTTGTATTGATTGACCAGCTCTCGTACTGCTGCAGCATGATCCTGTGTGGCACAAAAAATTATTGTTTTCTCGTTTTGGTTGATTTCATCCAATACAATTTTTACTCTTTTGGCTTCCCGCTCTTTTATCTCGATAATTTTATTAAAGTCTGGTTCAGTATAAATCTTGCCCTCTTCGACTTCGCCTTCAATCAATTCGTCATCTGAAGTATAAATATAATCATCGAGAGTCGTTTTTATTCTCTTAACTTTAAACGGAGTTAAAAAACCATCATTGATACCTTGCTTTAGAGAATAGATATACACCGGCTCGCCGAAATATCTATAAGTGTCGATATTATCCTTGCGCTTTGGTGTGGCGGTCAAGCCTAGCTGAACAGCTGGTGAAAAATACTCCAAAATCCCGCGCCAATTCGACTCATCATTTGCTCCGCCCCTATGACATTCATCAATTATTATGAAGTCGAAGAAATCTTGAGGATATTCACCGAAGTAGGGTGTATTATTTGGGCCGCTCATAAAGGTTTGAAATATTGTAAAGAAAACACTGCCATTTGTGGGGACAGCTCCTTCTTTGCGAATATCCGCCGGATTGATACGAACCAAGGCATCTTCTGGAAATGCAGAAAATGAATTAAAAGCCTGGTCAGCTAAGATATTTCTGTCAGCCAGAAACAAAATTCTTGGCCTTCGCCCACCATCTCGACTTAGATTCCACCTTGATTGAAACAATTTCCATGCAATTTCAAAAGCAATAAAAGTCTTGCCAGTTCCGGTAGCTAAGGTTAGCAGAATTCTGTCTTTATTCTCGGCAACAGCTTCAAGTGCGTTATTGATCGCAGCTTCTTGGTAATATCTTGGTTTTTTTGTACCTCCCATATCTTCAAACGGAATTGAAGAAAATTTTTCGTGCCATTCATCATAACCAGAGTTAACTATTGTCCACAACTCGATTGGAGTTGGAAAAGCGTTCAAATGAGTTTCTTGCCCGTTGACCATCAAAATTTGATATATTTCTTTTCCGTTACTAGAAAAGGTGAATGGACATTGTAACTTGGTGGCGTAATCTTTGGCTTGCTGGACGCCTTCAGCGACTGATAATTCGGCAGATTTTGCCTCAATTACAGCCAGCTTTTGGTTTTTGTAAACTAAAACATAATCGGCAATCTCCTTTTTGCCGCGAATACCACCGGTTTGGATCTTGCCTTCGGTTATATGAAACTCGCGAAGTATTTTTGATCCTTCGATTTCACCCCAACCAGCTTCTTTTAGCTTTGGGTCAATATATTCTGCTCTTGTCTCTGCTTCGTTCATAGTTTTTTTCCTCAAGCGTTGATTATGGTTTATTTTTTCCTCGAAGGACTAATCTGTCTTGCCAAAACAAATAAACATTACCCATATCTTCCGCCATCGTCATTAAATCCTTCGTGAAGCCTTCTTTGCTGAATAGCGCATAATATTCTTTCCTTTTACCTATATTCCAATCAACCTTAGTAGATTTTTCGATCAATTCCCGGAGAATATTTGTTCCGACTTCTTTTGACGACCATTTGGATTCACCAAAAATTATCTGTTTGGTAGAGCTATTTAAACCAATAAGGTCAATCTCGTTATTATTATCCCACCAGCGACCAACTTTTTCAAAAGAAAAAATATCTTTTTGGTTTTCTTTCAGAATTTCTGGGCACACTTGCTCAAAAACCGAGCATTGCAAAATCGGAAATCCAGTTCTAAATTTCTCGATTACTTCAGAATATTCGCCGATCTCTAAATTACTTTTGTACGGATAGACGTATTGAAACCAAACCCTAACAAAATTATCGCAAATTTTATAGATACCTTTTTTTGATTTGGCTTTGTTTTCTTCTGTCACCGGAACTTCTCGGGTAATTAATTTTAGATCCTCAAGAACACCTAGATATTTAAATATCACATTTTTTTCAAGACCCGTCTCATTAATGATCTCGCTTGCCCTGGTTTTACCCCAAGAGATTGCTTTTAGAATCGTTAGGTAGGTTCTCGGTTCTCGCAATTCTTCCCTTAATATAAACTCAACCTCATTGTGCAAAAATTCTTTTTTATCAAAAATTTTAGTTTTTAAATTTGTTTCGATTGAATCTTCCCCATTTAACTCGAGCAAGTAAGCAGGCATTCCACCCGCGAGGGTGAAAAAGGGCAAAAATTCATCAAATCCCTTATCTTTAAAAAATCGCCAGCTTTGTCGAAAATTTAAGGGTTCAACCAATATTTGGCCCGATCTTCGGCCATATAAAGGCGCCTTATAGCCCAATACTTCGCTTTCCATCATTGCAATACTTGAGCCGGACAAAATCAGCATCACAGGGGAATCTTTAAGATACTGGTCCCATCCTTTTTGAAAAACTGAATTTGTAGAATTGTCAGTCTCCACAAGATAAGGGTATTCATCAACCGCAAAAACAAAGGGCTCTTTGACATTTTTTTTCAAATAGATAAAAACATCGAGCCACTCGCTGAAGCCGTTTTTTAGAAGAATTTCATCATTGAAGAGCTCGCCCAAAAGCTGTCCGAGTTCTCGTAATTGATCTTTTGTGGTTCGCTTATCAGCAAGAAAATAAACTGAGTTTGGTTTATCTTTGATAAATTGTTTTATAAGTTCTGTCTTACCAACACGTCTTTTCCCATAGATAACGACAAAATTTGACCTTTTCTCAAGCCATTTGTTGTTTAAAAATTTAAGTTCTTCTTGGCGATTGATAAACATTTTCATAAAATAATACTCCAAAGTATTATTACTAGGCAAAAAAGAGTCATATATTATATTTAATATAATATATATACTCAAAAGGCTTAATTATAGATACTCATAAGTATGATACTCGTAAGTATTATATATGTCAACCACTGTTTTTATCGGGCAACATAGGAGCAGAAGCGGAGCCTTAATTTTATGATTATCAACTAAATACTAACACTATTTTTATTCCGGGCATGATCATGAATATTATAATTCCCCCGCAAATGCCTTATGCAAAATTGATTTTTTTAATTCTTCTAAATTATTCAGTTTCTTTTTATACATTTCCTCAAGTTTTTTAGTCTGCTCTGAAAGTGTATTGAGCTTTTCGACAATAGCTTTTTGCTGTGTTAATTCTTTAGGGAAATATATTTCGATTTGTTTCAGTAAGCCTGCCTTTATACCCTGTACCGTTGCGCCCGTGGCTTTAGTTAATATTCTATTCTTTATGGGCTTGGACAGGAGTAAAAATTTTAAAAAAGTTTGGTCAATCTTGTTTCGATCAGGTTGCAGTATTATAATTCGTTGAGCGAAAACAACTTTCTCATCTGTATCTAATTGTGCGATGTTGGCTAGTGGCGCTTCAGAGGTGAACAAAACATCACCCTTTTTAGGAATCCCTCGAGTCATCCAGTTGTTGTAAATTTTGGAATCAACATATTCTTGGGGAGTTTCTTGCAGAAAACCATTTTTTACATTTTTTGCAGTTATAAGTCTCATACCAGACTCAGTTTTTTGTGGTGTTCTTCCTCTATAATCTATAAACCTAATGTACTTTACCAATGGACATGTTTCCCAACCATCCCCTGGATTGGCAAAAATGCTATTCAAATATGATTCAAAAAGTTCGCGAGTGTTTTGCAAATTCTTTTCGGTGTTTTCTTTCGCTTTTTCAATTTT
>CAYMCH010000050.1:0-7728 GCA_964389035.1 uncultured Candidatus Saccharibacteria bacterium
CTTACGATTGTTCGCGAGCTGATACCCTGTGGTCTCTGCCACAGGGTGATTCATTAATGATTTGCGATACTTGATCGTCAGTTGTATATGATAGTGGCATTGGGACACATTGTGGTACCAATGCCAGATGTCTGTATCAATGTTAACCATGACCTTATTATACTGGCTTTTTGTTAAGGGGAATATTCCCCCTTAACAACCCCCTTAATGGAAGACGGCGGCAGAGACCGCCGTGTGATAAGATTATTTATCTTGAATACCTTTACAGCGCAAACTTATTTTAAGAAGAGTGTGAATTTCTATTCAAAAATCAATGTCGAAAGGATGGTTTCGGCGGTATTGTCGCCGGTAGGATAGGTGATGACAATTTTATCAATATTATTTTCCAAAAATACATGAGTGCTTTGTCGGTTCTCAGAGGAACCTCCCCATGGTCCATCGAATCCGGTGGTAGTAGTAAACGAATATCCGTTTTCCGCTCCGATTTTTACCGAAGTGATTTTTCCAATTTGATTGTCATCAAAGTTTTTATTAGCGGCAGTGAAATTATAATATTCTTGTGCAAATTCTTTAATAGGCAGCTGGAATAAATCAGTATTACCTGAGTCTCTATAATCATCTATCGTCAAATAGTTAATCTTGAAAATTAAATTATCGCCGTCAAGAATTTGTTGTTCAGGGTAGTCCAAATCATCGCTTGACAAACCTATAGAAGAGAGTTCCTTATCGCTTGGATATTTAAAGCTAAATCCATAAGTTTTATTCGAATATATTTTCCAACTGGAAGTATCTTGCGGATTGTTATTATCGGCATCATTATTGTCACTTGACTCCTGAGTATTATTGCCGGTTTCGGAATTAGTTGATTGATCACTGGTTGTATCTCTTGTCTCGGAAACGGTGCTATCCTGGTTTGATTTGATCGACTGAAGCTCTTTCTGATGTTGCTTGTCAAGATAATAATAACCAACTCCAGCAAGTGCCAGAGCAATGACAATGGTAATACCTATAGTTGCTATTATTGATGGATCTTTTTTTCTCATCTGCTCCTTTATTAAACAGTCTCCGGTAGGCTGCCTCCATTTTTAACTAATTCATAGTCGTCTTCAATAATAAATGTATTACCATTAAGTTCAAGAATAATAGAGCGGGGGATGATTTTTTCAGAAAAAAGTTTACGAATGTATAGCGAATAAATCATGCCGCTTGTTGACTCGATAGTATAATCATATACTTTCCCAACGAAAGAACCGGATTTTGTGATTACCTTCTGATTTACGCCGCAGAGATCAGCTTTAATAGCTTTTTGGGCGGCAATCATATCTTTCAGTAATGTTACGCTGTCTTCAGTTCGGATCACTAGGGCATTACTGTCGAAATCTACAATATCATTAAAGGAGACAAGTTTTTGCGGAAGAAAGAAAAAATTCTGCTGTAGCAAGGCAGCCTTTATCTTTAAATCGGTTTTTTGTAAAACTATGTCAGATACTTTTCCAACCGATTTTTGTTCATTGATACTCAATACATCATTGCTGATAATTTGAGAGTAGCTTAGAATCATCTCCCTCCAAATTTCAATAATTAACACAATGGTTAATACGATAGCAATACAGTAGCTAGGCTATTGTCAAAACGATAAACGTAAGACGGCAGAAGATAAAGGTAAAAGGATAAACGATAGACGATAAACGGGAATTCAGTAGTAACTCAGTAGATATTCAGTAGTAATACGATTGTTGAAACAGAATTAAGAATACAGGATTCATCGGCAATCGGCTGTCAGCCATCCGCCAACGACTCAGTGCTTACTACTATCTACATACTACTTGCTACTTAATTGATATCTGATATTTGATATTTTATTTACTAATAAGCTAATTCCTACTAGCTTTTTTTATCCTCTCTCCACATAGCTACCGTCTCTAGTATCTACCACTATTATATCACCTTGTTTGACAAAAATGGGAGCATCTATTTCTGCTCCGCCTTCAATTTGTATTTTTTTGGTAATGGCTCCAGCACTATTGCCTTTAATAGCTGGAGGAGCTTGAGTCACCATAAATTTCATTTTAATGGGCAGATCAATATTAATTGGGGCGTTATTAAATAATAAAATGTCAATATCGGTTCCCTCTTTAAGATAAGATTGTTGATTACCAATCTGAATTAAGGGAATAGAGAATTGGTCAAAGTTTTCAAGATCCATAAAGTTTGCTTGATCTTCGTTGCAATATAGAAAATTTGCTTTTCTTCTAACTAAATCAGCTGCCTCAAATTTATCTGCTCCTTGAAAAGTTTTTTGGATTACGGCTCCAGTTATCAGGTTCTTGATTTTGACTTTTACAACTGAACCGCCTCTGCCCATCTTAGACTGAGCATAAGACAAAACAACATAAGGATCACCTTCGTAGGTGAATTTTGTACCGTTTTTTAAATCTGTAATTGCTAACATTTTGCTCCGCAAAATTAACTTAAATACTTAAGAATTTATAAACAAAATAACTATTAGCTACAAGTTTTTAGTTCTTCTGTTTATTTGTTGTCGTCTAGTGGCTTACGTATGGCAAAAGAGCTAGAAATCTCGCACGCTTAATGGCTGTTACTAGCCATCTTTGGTGTTTGGCACAGTTGCCATTGCGTTCTCTGGACTCAATTTTTGACCAACGATTAAGATATTTGCTTAAAGTTGAAATATCTTTGTAATCAATTTCGTTTGTTTTGTTTAAGCAAAAAGCACATTTCTTAGGGAAACGCATATCGCTTTTATTGTTTTTTGAAAAATCTTTCTTCATTTTTCCTCATTATTCATTATTCTTAAATCTAAGTTTAAGCGTTTAATTATTAATTTATTATTTGTCTCTAATTTTTCTGCTTTGACCATTATGCATTTTGCATCTTGTATTTATTGTTTATCTTTTTTTCCTAGAATCTAAAAACCGACAAAGAAAATATTTCGATCTGCTTGCTGGTAGAATCAGAATGACAATCTACTATAAACAATTGTCATTTATTACTTACTGCTTACTACATACTACTATCTACTAACTGACTTCTATCTAAAATGGAATCTCTTCAATGTCGATCTCTTCGGTAGTGTTCTGTGTATTTGCTATTGAATCATCTTTTTTAGAACTTGATTTATTAATTTGTTCTACTGGATTGGCTGGCGTACTACCATAGTCGCCAGCATCGTATGATCCACCTTTGCTGCCAAGTACGATAATATTATCTGCAATGATCTCTGTTTTATATCTTTTAGCGCCATCTTGACCTTCCCAGCTTCTGGTTTGTAGGCGACCTTCAACAAAAACCGGACCACCTTTTTTAAGCATAGGAGAAACATTCTCTGCTTGTTTGCCCCAGACTACTACATCATGATATTCGGTAGCTTCGCCGGCACTACCGTCTTGATTTTTCCAACGTCTGTTAGTGGCAACTGCAAAGTTTGATACGGCTTGACCGTTGGGAGTATATCTCATTTCAGGATCACGAGTTAAATTTCCCAATATTTGTGCGCGATTTAAATTCAACATGTTGCTCCTTGGTTACTATTTTCTCTATAATATCACAACTTGAATAATTTTCTTAGATAAAAACTAATACCTACAAGCTACAGCCTAGTTTCTAAAGGTCATCTCCCAAAATACCTTCGATCTCTTCGTCCAACTTGGCTAGGCGATCGGCCTCTTGCTCAGCCTTTTCTTCCTCTTTTTTCTTTTTTGCTTTTTCCTCTTCGTCTTTTATCTTAACTACTTTTTCGGTGTCGTCATCCTTTTTAGTCTTTTTAGCAGGTGATTTTTTGGTAGTTGGTTTTTTATCTTCTTTAACAGGTTTAGTTATTTTTTCCTCGTTGACTTCTTTCTTGGTTTCGGTCGTCTCTTCGTCTTTTTTATTCTCAACTTTTTCGGCTATCTCTTCTTTTGCTTTAGCCTCTTCTCCAACTTCTTCTTCAATTTCTTCCTCAGCATTATCTTTTTCTTCATCAGCTCTTTTGGCCATAAGATCATAACTTTCTTCAGTTTCTCCCTCAATTGCCTCAAAACTCTTTTCGCCTCCGACTACTTCTTCGATTTCTTCTGTTTCAGCAATTTCATCGGCTGTGAGTTTTAGTTCTTCTTTGCCAAAGTCTTTTACTACCACAAGATGTCGTAAAACCTCGTGTGATAGTCGTAAATCTCGATTCACCGAAACCAATTGGCTGGGGTCTAGCTCAAAATTTAGGGTTACATAAGTTGCAAACTCTTGCTTGCCGATAGGGTAGGCGAGCTTTCTTCTGCCCCAATTATCTTCGCCGAGGATTTTTCCTTTGTGGCTGGTGATAATACCGTTAATTTTGCCGGTGGCAGCAGTCAAATCGCTGTCATTTACTTTGTCTGAAACAAGGTAAGTCATTTCGTACTGACGCATAGTTTTCCTTATAATAAATTATCGAAATTGATTCGTTTGTATGCTAATCATAAGTATATTGTAGAATACAATATCAAGAGATAAATCACAAATTAAACAGACTTAAAATAAATTTGTATCTTGATTTTTGCCCGCATGGGCATATTCTGGCGCTTGCCCCTTTGGTCAACTTAGATCGACCCAAGCCCTTCGCCAACTAGGCGAAGGAATTTGTTAAATTTCTCAATTAACAATTGTCAATTTCCAAAAATAAAAAATGATTATTGTTCTTTGAACCATTATATTTAAGCGGGCGATAGCGCCGTGAATTCTGCAGGACCTCCTAGTTTGTCATTCTCGGGTAGGCGTAAGCCATAGCCCGGAAATCTACTAACATACTTGTCCCTCACGACAATAGCGGAATTCACGGCGTCTTATCTGCTACCGATAAGCATATTGATACTATCAGAAGAGCCAATGTTTGTCAATAATTTTTAGGTAGCTACTCACTCGTGCTGTTATTCCTGCGGAGGCAGGAATCTGTGCATACTGGACAAACTTTTGTGAGAACCTATTTTCTTGATGTCTGAGCTAGATTGTTGTCTGCATGGATATGACAATGATGGCCTTGAAAGTGAGAAATTACTTTTTAAGTGAATATTTTGTTCGGAATACTAAGAGCCACCCCTTGCGAGGGCGGCTCTTGATTCCCCATTCTCTTGACTCTTAGAAGGAAGGCTAATCACTATCAGCCTTCCTTCTACGCCATTCCCACGGAGGGAAGTAGGAGAGAAACACTATTACGAATGTTCCCAATCCCGAGAAGAAACCCCACTGCAACCACTTGGAACCCTCCCAGCAAGTATGATCCCACAGCCCAAACGACTATTTCCCACGTTTGCATCTGAATTGTCCTCTCAGTCTCGTGATCGCTACACTCTGCCACACCATAGCAAAATAACCCCGTAGCTTCAACCCGGAGATCGACACTCAGTATCTCTGATACCCAATATATACATTCCGGTTTCAACACTGAGTATTGACACCGAGATATACTGCCAGCTAATAATATTACCAGAACGGTATTAGCCAAACACCAAAAGAGTTATCATTATTATTTAATTAAACCAATCACTACATCAATCCGATCAATCCTAAAATAGGGTCAAAACATACGCTGCAGCGTAAGAAATGACCCGTTTTTTACTAAGACCTATACTGCGAGCACATAGTAAACTATTTCAATAGATCTGATTTGAGTAAAATTCCTCTATCTAAAAACTTTTCTATTATATTCTCTTCACCCTGGATGATCTCTGAGATCGAGATTAAAACATAATTTTCTATCAACAACATTTGAGATTGCTTTTTTATCACCTTAGAGCATTCAAAAGGGTAAACATAAACGCTTTCTTGAACTTTTAGAAATCCGATTTCGATCAATTTTAACCTAAAAGTATCTCTGCTCCCTTTATATTTTTCTGGTATATCAAATATTACCATGCGCCATTTGTTGTCCCATTTTTCTGGTCTGTCAATTTTTGGATGCAGATTTTGAAGTCTAATGATTTTATCCAGACCTTTTGGGGTGATCTCAAGATATTTCTCTTTGTTTTCAACAAAAGTTTCAATTAAGCCCATCCTTTTTAGATATTTTATTCTTTGCTGATATATTGTTTTATCGATATCGCGTTCATTTACATATTTTTGAGCATTAACTTTGTATATACTGCTAGCCTGAAAAAAGGGAAGAGCCAGATCAAAAACTGACAATAACACTTCTTGAGCTGTCAATTTTATAATTTCTTTAGTATATTTCTTCATATTTAAATTATATCATCATATTTAAAATAGGGTCAAAACATACGCTGCAGCGTGAGAAATGACCCCTATTTCCTAGGATATTAGAGAATTTAATAAATAAAAATCTAGAACAATTTTATATGTGAATTATTACACATTAAACTTAAACAAACAGGTGTCGCCATCTTTCATAATGTAGGTTTTCCCTTCCATTCGTACTAAGCCCTTAGCACGGGCATTTGTCCAGCCGTCTTGATTTACCAAATCGAGCCAGCCCACCACATCCGCAGCGATGAAGCCGCGCTCGAAATCAGTGTGAATTACACAGGCGGCTTTGGGAGCGGTGAAGCCGTTGTGTATTGTCCAAGCTCGAGTTTCTGGCTCGCCGGAAGTAAAATAGGTGATTAAGCCTAATATATTGTATGCTTCTTTGATTAGCCGATTTAGGCCTGATTCCTTAATCCCTAGACTATCGAGGTACTCAGCCTTATCTGCCTTTTCTAGACTGTTTAAGTCCTCCTCAACTTTAGCAGAGATAGGGATAAAAAGGTTTGCGGTTTGCGGTTTGCGGTTTGCGGTTTTTCCATCAACTGTCATCTGCCAACTGTCATCTGCCAACTGCGACTCTGAGCAATTAGCGATATATAGTACTGGTTTCATGGTTAGTAGACTTAAACCTTTAATCTCTTTAAGTTCTTCTTCGCTGAGATCAGTATCGCGGGCATTTTTGCCACTATGTAAGATGTCTTTGATTTTTTGCAGGGCTTTGTGTGCAATTATCGATTCTTTTGAGCCCGTTTTCATCTCTTTTTCAATAGAGAAAAGGCGTTTTTCGACTGTAGAAATATCTGCCAATTGCAATTCTATCTCAATAGTTTGAATATCTTCAATCGGATCGATTTTGCCTTCCACATGTATAATATTCGGATCTTCAAAAAATCTCACCACCATGGCGATGGCGTCACATTCGCGAATATGAGCCAAGAATTGATTGCCCAGCCCCTCGCCTTTGTTGGCTCCACGCACCAGGCCAGCGATATCAACAAATTCTATGACAGCCGGAACAATTTTCTTAGACTTTGACACTTCAGCCAGTTTGCCCAGACGCTCATCCGGCACCTCAACCACGCCGACATTTGGTTCAATAGTACAAAAGGGGTAATTGGCAACATCAGCTTTGGAACCACCAATTAAAGCGTTAAACAACGTCGATTTTCCCACATTTGGTAACCCGACTATTCCTATCTGTAAGCTCATATTAATTATAATTTACCATAAATCACAGATGCTGTCGATCGTTTTTAAGTATTGTAAAGAGTGGTGAAAAATGTTATAAAAATCAGACGGTAAAGTGAGGTATTAAGGAGGTGAGAGAATGCGAATCTTGCCGATTTGTCCGATAGGACCTGTGGGTAAGGTGCAAAGTTATCTGTACCCACTTTGTCCCAAGTGCAAACTTCGGCACCCTCCGGGAGCATGCCCGGAGAGGCTGTCTAATAACTCCCCGATAGTCCCACCTAAAAAGTCACAGATTATATA
>CAYMCH010000051.1:0-7582 GCA_964389035.1 uncultured Candidatus Saccharibacteria bacterium
GAACCTGCGACCAACCGGTTATGAGCCGGGCGCTCTACCACTGAGCTATGGGCCCCACAAACACAGTAATATTCTAGCTTATTTTATTTGTTTCGACAAGGCTAAAAGTAGTAAGAGTCTTGTCAAGCTAAAATATGGTATTAGGTATTGACATTACTTGGTCTAGGTGCTATAATGGTTTAATTTATTACTAATTAATATCTTTAATTTCAAAATCAAAATGAAAAATATTCAAACAAAAATCAAAAAAGATGCAGACTTAGAAACAATTACTCAAGAAAAGACAATTAATATTTTTGGTAATCACAAGCATATTGCAAAAAAGGTATTTGAACTTGCTTTACTTGCTTCCTTAGTAGGTATTGGTAGTGCAAGAGCATATGCATCTAGTATTACCAAAAGTAATGTAATTAAAGAGGTTAATTATCAAAGAGAAATACGCGGTATAAAACCATTGTCTGAAGATGTTCGATTAGAAAAAGCTGCAGAAGAAAAATCTAATGATATGATCAACAAGGATTATTTTGAACATTATGCAAACGGACTAACACCATGGGTATTTATATCCAATCAAAATTATGATTATTTGTACGCTGGTGAAAATTTAGCCATGGATTTCCATACTTCTGAAGGAATGGTAAGGGCATGGATGAGTTCGCCTACTCACCGTAAAAATATCTTGAATCCTGATTTTGATGATACAGGAATTGGAATTATAAAAGGAGAATATACTGATGAATCTGGAAGTCACGAAACTATGATGGTTACAAACATGTTTGGTAAAGAAAAGCCTAAAATACTGCAGTTTTTTGATAGTGTAGTAGAAATATTTAAACATATTTTTTAACAACCGTATATTGCATTATATAAAAACTCGCTAACTAATTTTAAATAGCGAGTTTTTATATATGGATAAAGCTGTGGATAAATATGTAATGATTTGATGAAAATCAATACAGAGATAGAAAATACTAGTATATTTGACATGCTACAGTTTAGCTGTTAACTTTCTATCAGCAAAGAGAGTGTAATCTTATGGGGTCAAAAGTATTATATGGTAATAATACGTAATACCTATGGGAAAATAATTTAATAAATTATTCTAAGGTTGTAAAATTTTTTATACAAACTTGGGAAGAAGAACCATTTAAAGTCTGCATTATTGCAGATTCTATAGCCAAATTGTCCTGTTGGGAGGGTAAACTATAGCTTCTACACGGATGCTAAAAGAGTTTGGCAGATTAACAATTTAATAAATAAATAGGCTTGATAATACAGAAGTCTATTTTAAGTGTACAAAAATATTATTAATTAAAGGCAGGAATTTATGATTACAAGATTTAGAAAATCTATATCCTATCTTTTAGTAACAATGTTGGTTTTTCCAACTTGTCTCGTTTCTTGGCTTGTAAAAGCGCCTACCGCTGAAGCAGCATTGCTCTCGGAGGTTTCAATAAATAGTCAAATAACAAGAGATCAAACGCCGTACATTAGCGGATCGTACATTAGTGTCAGTAAACCTGATTCAATTAAAGTAACCCTAAATGGGGTTGAATATTTATCTCCAGAAGATGTTCATGTGCAAGATGATTTAACTTGGCATATTCATGGTTACAAGATAAATCCAGCTTTGTCGGAAGGTATATACGATATTGTTGTTACAATGAGAACAAATGATATAGAAGTAACAGATAAAACTCAAGACGAATTAACGATTGATAGAACTAATCCAACAGTAACTGATGTTAGCTCGTTAAATGATGACGGAGCATATTCAGAAGATAATATAATTTATGTAACAGTAAAATTTTCAGAAAAGGTAAAAGTATCGGGTTCCCCATATCTTAACCTTGAGCTTGGTAGTACCAGAAGGGCATATTATTTATCTGGAAGCGGTACTGATACATTAGTCTTCTCGTATATCCTTGCGTCAACTGATGCAACTTTAGACCTAGATTATTCAGATAAAAACGCATTACGTTCATATTGGCCTTCTGAAATAGAAGATTTAGCAGATAATGATGCTGAAATAGATTTACCACAGCCAGCAGTAGAACATTCCTTGAGCTACAATAAAGCTATTATTGTTGATAATACTGCTCCAGAAATCACTATTACTGCCCCGATGGCAGGCGATAAGGTAAATGGCGGAACTAAATATAGTATCAATTGGATAGCTAATGATAATGAAAGCGGGATAAAAGATAATTCTATTTTGATCGAATATGAAAGAGATGATGACGATTGGGTAGAAATTGCTAAAAATGTTGCCAATTTAGGTAGTTTTGAGTGGTTGACCCCTGTTGTTGATCCTGAGAAGAATGATCTAGCTGTTAGAATAACAGCAGTTAATAAAGCTGGTCTTTCTGATAGAGTTAGTTCGGGAGATTTTTCTATTTACGATTACGACAGCAAACCGGTAATTACTTTAAAGGGTGATAACCCAATGACTATTGTGAAAGGTTCAACATTTACTGATCCCGGTTCTACGGTTACTGATAATTATCCTGGTACATATGAAGCGACTGTCACTGGTTCGGTAGATACTTCAACAGTCGGAGAATATTACCTAAAATATGATGTTAAAGATGCTAGGGATATTTCTGCTGATCAAGTAACTAGAACAGTAAAAGTAGTAGAGATAGCCCCTACATTTACAGTAGCCCAGACAGATGGAAAAAATTTTGTGGTTAAGTTCAACGGTGTTGGCAATGGAGCAACGAGTTATCAAGTTTACGTGAACAATGTACCGACCAGCATATCAGCTTATAATAATGGCGACGATTCTAGCCACGAGTATTCGTTTAGCGGATCAGTCTTAGAATATGGCAAGTCATACCCAGTATATGTGATTGCATATGGTCCTTGGGGCGATATGAAATCTGATGAAAAGAGCATCACTATCAGCGAGCCTGCATCCTCATCTGCCACCAGATCGTCTGCTACTACCTCATCAATTTCTCGTTCTACTTCCATTGTATCTTCAACTGCTCAGGCATCCGAATCGACAGAATCAACTGTAACTCCTCCAGTAAGTGCAGAAACTCCTCCTAATGTTACTGGAGATGAAAATGGAAAGATTAAGGGTGAAGATGAAACAGAAGACAGCGAAGAAGAAGACAAAGTAAACTGGACACCATGGATTGTGTTATTTATCTTGATAATTTTAGCTGGTGCAGCTACTGGTGGATATTTCTATTGGTTTGCAGGCGAAGAAGAGACTAACGAAAAGAATAAAAAACCGGTTGCTCCTGTTGTAAAAGAAGAAAAGAAAGAAAAACCCGAAACAAAATCAGCTACTTCAGGATCAGCTTCTGGAAAATCAGGTAAGAAACCAAGAAGATGGTAAAGTTTAGATCGCGTTAACATAAAAAAAGACTCCTTATTAGCGGGAGTCTTTTTTTATGTTAAAATGTTTTTGCATGAATAACTATAAGATAGTTTAGATAAATACATGGCTAAAATTAAAGAAAAAATTCAGCATTTTACGCCGATGAGTATAGGGAATCTCATAATATTTTTAATAATATTGTATTTGATGTTTGTAGTTGGCAAGACGATTTGGGATAACTATCAATCTAATAAGGGAATTTCTTTGGAAGAACAAAAATTGTTTGATTTGGAATATGAAGTCGAATACACTGAAAATGAAATCAGTTATTTTTCAAGTGGTTCTTTTAAAGAAAAACAGGCTAGAGCCAAGCTTGGCTATGCCTTGCCGGGAGAAAAGGTAATTAGCTTACCGAAAGATGAGATTAAGGAATTATTTACAAAAGAAGAAATAAACAATAAAGTAGATTTAAAAACTCCAAATTATTATCTTTGGTATGATTATTTCTTTAATAGTTAAGGGGATTGCCTAAACCACTATTGACAGCATTTAAGTATATATCTTATAGTATATATTGTAGAGGTTCAACATTTATTATTTAGTTGGGGGATTGATAAATGGCAATATATATTAACAAAAACAGTTTTACATAAACATTTGTTTGTGTGTCAAAAACTGTTTTTTTTATTTGCGAGGTCGACGCAAATATTAGATAATTTGAAAGGAGAAAAAATGCAAAAAATATTAAAAAGTCTAGTAACAATCACAGCTGTTGCTGCTATTGCTATCGGTGCCACCGGCGCGTATTTTAGTAGCACAGTGGCAAGTTCTGGTAATTCATTTTCTGCCGGAACTATGATCTTGGAAATCAACGATCAAAATCCAACAGCTACTGCAGTTTTTAACGCTAGCGATTTGTATCCAGGAGCTGATATAGCTCAGCAAAGCTTTAAGGTCGAGAATACTGGGACGATTAATGGTCATCATCTTAATCTTACTGTCACGATAGATAATGACAATGATTTAGCAAAAAACATTGTTTTTGATCCAACAGGTATCGGTTTAAGATTTGGTGCTACACAGTCTGGATCTGATTCAGAAAATTTAGTTGAGGAAATTATTGCACCGATGCTTGGTGACGATTATCTCGTAACTAAATCAGATGGTTCTGGTTGGGGATCAAGCTATGATATTGACGGAGATGGAACACTTTCTTTATCTGAACTAGCAGCAGCTGGTACAATTCGAATAACCCCAGAAGGGAATAATGAAGGAATTTTCGCCGGGACAACTGCTTATTTGTGGATGAATACTTCTGTAAAAACTGATCTTGTAACTCAGGGCGAGACTGTAAATGCTACTTTCACTTGGGAACTTCAGCAGGATGCTTCATAAATGTAATTTGTGATTTTATAGTCCCGAGAACCTTTCTCGGGACATTTAAGATTGCAAAGGAAAAATCATAATGAAAAAATTATTAGTAGTAATCGGCAACATATTTTTAGCAGTAATTTTATTTGTGGGTGTGGCAATTGCGTTTTCACTATTACCTATTAAAAATAATTATAAGCTTTTTTTGATAATGTCTGGTTCGATGGAGCCGGGTTTATCTACAGGGAGTGTAGTTGTAGTTCTGCCTGTGAGTTTATATAAAGTTGATGATGTTATTACATTTAAAAATAATGATGTAAACTTTAAACAAAAAACCACCACGCACCGAATATCAGAGATTAAGTATATTGATGATAAGGTCTATTATCAAACTAAAGGAGATGCCAATAATACCGCGGATAATCAGTTGGTGGATCAGCAAAGTGTTTTAGGTAAAGTTTATTTCTCTATACCATACGTAGGTTATTTGATTGGGTATATCAAAACTCTTCCAGGACTAATGTTGATAATAATAATTCCTGCCGCAATTATTATATATGAAGAGATTAAAAAAATTCACAAAGAAGCTAAGCATATAATTAAACATAAAAAAGAAAAAAAATCTAAACTATCTGATGATAAGATAAAAAGAACTAGTCAAGATGGGAGCAATAATGATTAAAATTATTAGGTCATTGTTTGGTGTGTTTTCATTTTTAGTAATTGCTACAGCTCATAGCGGTTCATATTATTCTTCAAGTGTGAGTTCTGAAGGAAATGCTTTTACTGCTATGAGTGATATGACACTAATATGCGAAAATTTTCCTCCAGCCGAATTTTGTCCTGCCGGCATACAAGATATTATTGTGACTGGTTATGATAGTAGTGGTTGTGCAATGTACAGCTGTGCTTCATATCAAAGTGAAATAAAAATTACTGAATTTATGCCGAGTCCGAAAGCTGTAAATGATGCTAATGGGGAATGGTTCGAGATATATAATTCAACAGATGCAGATATCAATCTAAACGGATGGCGCTACAGAGATAATGGAATCGGAAATTTTAATATTGCTAAAGATCTTATTGTGCAAAGTAAAGGATATAAAGTTTTGGTTAAAGACGATGACTTAGCTACGAACGGGGGAATTGCGGGGGGATATAAACTAGCTAGTAGTTTTAATTTAGGCAACAAAAGAGATGAAATAATCATTGAAAAACCGAATGGGTCAGGCGGTTTTGTCGAAGTGGATCGAGTTGAATATGATATTGCGAATGCTTGGATAATTGTTGAAGGAAAATCTACAAAATTGAACAATATTTTCTTAGATAACAATGTTGTCAGTAACTGGAGTTTAGCAACAACCAATTATGGCTTAGGAGATTTTGGAACACCTGGAGGAGTTAATGATTAAGAAGTTATTAAACATAAAGCTACTGTTTGTTTTTATTCAAATTATTGGTTTTATCGGATTATTCCAACATGTACATATTGCTCGAGCTGAAGCTTTGAATGTTTCGGGGGTATTGGAGATTGACTATACAGGTTCACCCGGACCATTATTCAACGCCTCTAATTTAGCTCCCGGATATACGGAAACAAAAAGCTTGTCGGTAAAAAACAATGGCTCTTTGCCACATTCTTTTTCGATTGCCGTATCGGGGGACTTGGGTGTTTTAGCCGATGTTTTAATAATTGAACCTAAGGTATCGGGCAATGTTGTTTGGAGCAAAACAATTTCTCAAATAGCAAAAAATCCAGAAAGCAATGTAATTATTGGTTCCATTGTGGCAGGAGAAAGTATATTTGTTGATATAACTGCTAGACTGCCTGAAACCATTGGTAACGAATATCAGGGTAAATCCACATTAGCTTTTAATTTTATTGTCGGCAATGAATCTACAGACGAATCGGAGTTTTCTAACGAAGAATCAAGCGATAGACAAGGTGTAATACAAAGAACTATAAATAGCGTAAGAACAGCATTGCAAGCAAGCGATACAGACAGCAACAAAGAGAATGAAAATCAAGACAAACAAATGCAAGATGATGGTACTGTATCAGGAGTATCAAAAGTTGGAGAATCTTTGGGCGAGCAGACCGAGAATAAGCCTGTTTGTTTCTGGTGGTGGCTGCTTATTATTGTACTAATTATTTTTCTTGTAATCTATGGATACTATATTAGAAAAAACAGAACAATTTTCGCATGGGTATGGCCTATATTTTCTGGCGGTGTGTTGTATGCTGTGCATTGGATTATGCATAGTTATTATACTCCGTCAAGATGGTGCCACTATTTTCCGTATGGAGAAATAATAATATTTTTTGTTTACTATTTGATACAGTATTTTTATCAACAGAAAAATATTGAAGAAAAATAAAAAATGGCTGTAAGCCATATGATCTATTTGGTAGCAGGGGAGAGAATCGAACTCTCGACCTCGGGCTTATGAGTCCCGCGCTCTAACCATCTGAGCTACCCTGCCAAAGGTAATTTAAAATTTAAAAATCAAAATTTAAAATTAAGGGATATTGTTTTATTAAATTGAACTGGGTAGCGAAGATGCCTGTTCGCCTATGGCGGAAGCTACCCTACAATAATAAAAATCCGAAACTCGAATATCGAAATCCGAAACAGGTTTTATTAACATTCTACCATTTGAATTTGTTTCGTGCTTCGTATTTCGTATTTCGGATTTATCTTGGTAGCGGGGGACGGACTCGAACCGTCAACCTTCTGGTTATGAGCCAGACGAGCTGCCATTGCTCCACCCCGCAATATGTTTACTTTGCAATCATACACAATAAATTCAGAAATCGCAAGTTTTTGTAGAAGTCCACAACATATTGGACTGATTAATATTTTTAAAGTTATTAATAAA
>CAYMCH010000052.1:0-7492 GCA_964389035.1 uncultured Candidatus Saccharibacteria bacterium
ATTTTCTTTCTTTTTAATTTTAGTCTTGATAAAATAATTTTAAGTAATTAGATTACAAACATTTTTATTTTTCTGCACTATTTACTGAGGGGCAAATGAAAGATCTTTATCAAAAAGAAAATAAAACATCAAATTTTTACAAAGAATATAAAAAGGACAATAAGAAAATTGGTGATGGCTATTTTGATATCGACAAAAGTGATAAAAATATTGTTCGACCAAACTATTTTTCTTTTCCCAACAATAAATCAATCAATGAAGAATTTTTCGATAATTCATTAGGTTGTGGCATGATATTCATTATTATATTAGGATTTTTCTTGTTAATAGGGGCAAATTTTTATTTTTATAAAGATTATCAAAAAAAACAAGTAATAAAACTACAAAGTGAAAGTTTTGCTTATATTAATAACTCCGAATATGACAAAGCCATAGAAACTTATAACCAAATAATTGATATTAATTATTCTAGCGTTGTTACCTGTAACTCTTACATGGCAATAATTGGCGTTAATCAAATAAGAGACAATACCAACGAAGTAAAAAAACTTTGCGAAAAAGCAAAATCCTTTTGCGAAAATGATCTAGATGGTAATAAAATTCAGGCAGATTATTACAATACCTGCAGAAAATAGAATGTTCACAAATGATTGAAAAAATCGAATAAAAATTTTGATAAGTTCAGGATTATATTATTTTACCCTTACGCCAGTTGCTGGCAATTCCGTAAGATATATTCTAGGATCGACAGTAGAGTTTCTAATCAATGCTTCACTACGATTATTTGCAGTATCGTAAGCATATACTTTAACTTGAGAATGATATTTTGCTGTATCCCAAACACAATCATAAACTCCATTTGCATCAGCCTGAGAATTAACACATATTAAATTATCATCGACATAAAATTCTGTTTTAGATATCCCATCTTCATCTATAGGTCTTACTTTGATAGTAAAAGGATTGCTATATATTATTTGTCCTTCCACAATATTTATTACAGTATCTTGATCTGGTAAATCAGAAAATGTGGGGGGTGTTGTGTCGGATTCATGGTTGGCATCACTTTCTTGCCACTTTAATATTGGGTAATTATTGTCTCTAGCCAACCAAATATTGGAATAATCCCATTTATTGTCGTTTTGATTATATACTTGATGGTTGGGATCATAAAAATCTGTAGCTGAAGATGCCTTTGCCACCTCAACATCTGAATAATCTGTCCCAACATCATTGGAATAATTTGCATCATAAGTACTTGAGATATTGTACCACCAATTGTTTGAAAATACTCCGTAAGTAGTTTCTTCACCCGCAAAACCACCCGTTAAATTACTGCCTGATATGCTATTAGTTGAAAAAGAATTGAATGAACTCAAAGAATTAACAATTTTTCCGTATAATCCTCCGATGCTCGACCCCCCATTTAAACTACCTTTTGAATAACAGTTTCTGTTTAAAACAGAACCGGCACCTTGAGAATGACCGATCAATCCACCAACATTTTTTACATCAACGCTTTCTTCACCATTTATATTAATTTCGGAATAAGAATTAGCAATGTTTAAACTGCCACTAGACAATGATGTTTCACCCACCAAACCACCCGAGTCATCACCAATAACATCTATATAAATAGATCCTTTAGTATAACTTTGATTAATATTTGTTGATGAACTGCCTTCTATTAGCCCTATTAATCCACCGTTATGATCGCCTAACACATTCATGTCGATATCTGCATACGACCAATCAATTTGACACACGCTACCACCGATACACTTAGCACTGCCAATTATCCCTCCATTCCCACTTCCGCTCAAAACTGTTTCTAAGATGTCCCCACTAAAATATGATCTAACTATATAAAAACCGGTATTACCAGAGCTGTCTACTGCACCAACCAATCCACCTATGTTATATGTTCCATTCGCACCGGATATCACTCCTTGTGCATTAGACAAAATCATGGTTAAATAGTCTGCTGTCCCTACTAAACCACCTACTTGTCCCACAGCTCCCGTAACATTTCCCCTAAACGATACCCCACTAATATATAGCCAATTTGAGTCGTCACCGACAGCTTTACCAACAATTCCTCCTGTGTTTGCATTGCCAGAAATATTTGCTCCAGTAAGAGAAAAATTTTTTAGCAAAACTTCACCACTAGTTGAACTTATATATCCAAAAAGTCCGATATTTTGTGTATCTGATCTGTTAATGTATAAATTGCTAATAGTATAATTATTACCATTAAAAAAACCTTTGAATGGATGAGATAAACTACCAATAGGATTAAAACCTGCTCCAGAATTATATAAACTTGCATCATAACTTGGATCAGAAGAATTAGAGATGCTAGTAGCAGAACAGTCAATATCTTGAGTCAAAACAAAGTGAATATTCGGGTCATCAATCCCTAAAGTTGATATTAGCTGTAATCTAGCACAAGTATCTATTTGATAGGGGCTAGATAATGAACCATCTCCACCGGCAAAATCTGAGCCAGCAAATACATTTCTAGTATCTATATTGTTTGCACAACAAAAAAGTACCGCAATAAAAATGTAATAAAATACTTTCTTAATTTTCTCCATTTCCCCTCGTTTTTAGTAAAATAATAATTACTTCCTTGTGGCAACTATTATTAATCTTTGTTTATCTGTGCCTATCGGCCAACAAGTCATAAGAGTAACTCTCTCTTCTTCTGTTTGATCTAGTACCGACAAGTCATTTTTTTCAACAATTTTTTTATCAATTACTTTATAAGTATAACTCTTGCTATTGTAATTAATCAATATATTATCGTTATTTTCTAAATCGTTTAATTTTAAAAATATTTTATCATAACTACTTTTTTCGAGAGCCGAAGAATGGCCAAAAATAAAAGTATTGCCACTTCCGGTTCCGGGAAGTGGTGTGCCATCCATAAGCACTACTCCGTTTTTTAGAGCTTGGTTATAAGCTTCTTTATTGCCAGGATTCACACCTGTAATTATTGGCGCTTTAATATCTATCTTTTTGATGCTGATGGTAAATTCTTTTGAAACAGTTTTTTTAAATAATTTCTTTTTTATTTGGTCTACAACGATATATCTTGTATAAGTTTTTCCATTTTCGACAAACTCCTGTTTCTTTAAAAAAACGATTACCGAAAAAAAGATGATAACAATTATCATTGTATATAACGCTAATTTCTTACTATGAGAAATTTGCGATAATTTGTATTTAATATTTTTATATAATTTTTTCAACCAAACCATTCGTTGCATCCACCCTTATCTTATCACCATTATTAAAAAATTTTGTAGCTTTATTGGTTGATAATATGCAAGGTTTCCCTAATTCTCGGCATATTACAGCAGTATGATCTAAAATTCCTCCGTTTTCAACAACTACTGCCACGCTTTTGTTGATCATCTCACTATCAATTATGTTTGAACGAGCGACGATAATTTGACCTGGTTTAATGTGTTTATTAAACCAAGAAGGTTTAAATACTATACCTTCTGTTACTCCGCATGAAGCAGATGAGCCAAAAATAATATTTTTTTTATCTAAGAAAAATGTTTTGTTAATAAAATGAATCATATCTTTGTCATCATTGTCTATCAAGATATCTTTTTTAATATCGCTAAAGTAGAAATAATAATACTTAAATTTTCTACATAACAACTCTCGGCTTTGATCCATATTAAGACTCTGAGTTTTTGCAAATAATTCCAATTCATCCACTGTCATACTTCGAAAAAGATCAGGACTTATTAAAGTTTTCTTGCCAAGCCTTTGAAATAATTTTCTTACTTTAAAAATAAACTTAATCTGACCATTAACCGCATTCGCGTGATCAAAAGAAATACGATAACGCAAACTGGGTCTTAATATATCATGCATATCCATATTATCTAAATATTTAGTAAAACAATCATAAAAACAAATAATATTAACAAATTCTTGATAACTCACTGATATTTCTAAAAGACTTTTTATTGGATTATCAAAATTATAATTAGATATGATTTTTTTGTATAAACTATCGCGCTCTTTTCTAATATCATCAAAAAAGATATCAAGATTAGACCACTTTTTATTCAGAAATGTTTCTATGCCAACGAAAGAATTGCGATAATTAATATATAACCTACCAAATTTTTTATCGCCGATTACTCCTATATTTTCGCAAGAAAAACCAAATTTGTCTTTCATAATATTGGTAAATCCCCTAGCCATGCAACTGTAAGAAAGCAAAGAAATTGGCAAACAAAAATCAGGTCGTAAACTAGACTTAATAATTTTTTGCTTTAACAATTTGTTGTCCATAGTTTTTTTATACTTTGTTATCATTATCTTCGATAGTAACACTTCCTTCTTTGTGCCGTCTGTTTTTTATCGGCAAACTAAACCAAAAAGTGCTACCTTTACCCTCAGTGCTCTCATACCAAATTTTTCCGCCAGATGATTCAACAATTGTTTTGGCAAGATATAGTCCTAAACCTGATCCATCAGTTTCTATCTTTTTGATATTGTCTGCTCTAAAAAATTTCTGAAACATATTCTTTTTTGCGTTCTCGGGAATTCCATAACCATTATCAGAAATTTCAGATATTATTTTATCACCATTCTTAACTATTTTTAGTATGATTTTACCTTTTTTGGGAGTATATTTAACAGCATTTCTAAGTAAATTCTTATATATTTCACCAACTAATTTAAAATCTGCTTCAATCCTTGGCAAATGATTATCAATTTCAACAATAAATTGCTGGTTCTTTTGATCCGCATAATATTTTATTAGATTTATTATAGGCTTTAATGAGTCAATTAAATTTATTTCTATGGGATCAATAGCAATTCTACCAGATTCAATACGTGAAACATTTAACAAAGAAGTTACTAGTGAAATTAGTTGCTGATTGGCTTCGTAGATATTTTCCATAAGTTGTTTTTGTGAAGAGGATACTTCTACACTTTTATCGTCTAACAATATCTCGATCATCCATCTAATTTTTGACAATGGGGTTCTTAATTGATGAGAAGCAAGAGAAATAAAATCAGATTTTATCTTATCTACTTTAAAGATATGTGAGATATCTGTCATTGTCCCTATATAACCAACTATCTTCCCCATAGATACTATTGGAGATAGAGTCATAATCACTTGGAACCTCTTGCCATTAATGTTACTTATTAATTCAATTCCCGTATCAATAGAAGAAAATGTTACTGTTCCTTTAGCATTTATCATATTATGAAATAAATTACGAACAAGCTCTACGGTACTTCCTTGTTCTTCTGGCACTGAAAATATTTCGAATATTGTTTTCCCTTCAATTTGTTCTCTATTACAATCCAATATATTGATTCCAGCTTTATTGATATTTGTAATAACTCTTTTTTGATCGCAAATAATTACAGGTTGACCTATTTCTGAAAATAACAGCTCCATTCTGTCTTTTTCGTGTTGGGATTTTTTTAAAGATTCTTTTAATTCCTCATTAATTTTTTTCGATTTTATATAATAAATACTCATTAAAATAACTAATATAACTGCTAATATTGTTGATAAAAGTGGATATATTAGACTTTTTTTAACCTTAGAAAAATAATTTTTATATTCTATATCTGACCCCACAATAGCCACCAAATCTCCTGTATCCTCATTAAGAATCGGCACAAAAGCAGATATGTACTCGCCGTACTCATCTATATACAAATTAGTAACAATAGGTTTTTTGTCTTTGATCAATTGTAGTAATTCTTGTGGCGGATTTTGATATTCTTCTCCTGGTGGTTGATAATCAGGGTCACCTATTATTGAAGAATCGAGAGAGAAAATAATCTTATTATCAATTACATACATAGTATAAGTCCAGATTATCCCCGAATCTTTAACTTTGTCTCCAACTCTTTTAAGCCGAGCATTTAAATCAACAAAGATAGGATTAAACTCATTTGACACATCCTTCTTCAGTATTTCTAGCTCATCAATGTCTAAAGATGCAGCCATAATAATGGTAGTCTCCATAAGTTTCTGTTTTTGTGCCTGCATTTCGTCCTTATAAAACATATCGCCAACACAATGACCACAAATAATTACAAAAACAATGACTAATACAACGATTTTGTATTTATATATATCTTTTAGCCACAATCTAAACATGCTACCAAACTTCATAATGAATAACGATCTTACATTAAATATTTTTTTGCGGCATTACAAAGCGGGTTGTCATTTCCCGCTCTGCTCGACACGTCTATCTTAGAAATCACTTCTACCACCCCCAAACTTTTTACTTTTTCTTGAATCTCTGAAGAAGTATTCGCTGTTACAACAATGCAAGGTACACTAGCATATTCTGGTTTTATTCTAAGTTTTTCGATTAATTCAATACCATTAATAAAAGGCAAATTTATATCTATAATCAGTAGATCAAAAATTTCTTCTTTGATTTTACCCCAAGCTTCTATGCCATCGCTAGCTTCAGTTATTACGAATTCTTCTGATATTTTTTCAAATAACTGACGAAATACCTGTCTAGCAAATGGTTCGTCGTCGATAACCAAAACTTTTTTCATACAAAATCCTTTATGATTAAATATTGATCCAAAATCATTATACTTAAAAAATGAAGACTTTAATATTAAAAATATTTTTATCTCTTTTATTAATTAAAATTTTACACTATTATTATTTAAGAAACGCTATTAATTAATAATATTTATATGAAAAAAATTATGATTGTCGAGGATAATATTGCTCTCGGCAAAGCAATAAAAACTATTTTCGAAAAAAGAGGTAATGAAGTCAAATGGGCTAAAGAATCATCGGAATTTTTTTCTATATTAGAAAAAAATGACGACATTATTTTTTTGGATATCAATCTCCCAGGTGAAATGAGTGGGTTTGCAATATTGCAAAAAATCAAAGAATTCGGGTCTGATTATCGGCATATTCCTGTTGTTATGCTCACAAATTTAAGCGACATACAAGACATGGATAAGGCAACCAATATGGGAGCAACGGACTATATTATTAAAAGCAATATTAAATTGAACGAGTTGATTGAATATACAGAAAAGGTTGTCCATAATAATTCATCTAACAATTAATTATGTAAATACTGCACATATAATAATAGCAACTTATATTTGTTGTTCACTACAATAAGTTTGCTATTTGTATAATAAAGAACTAGAATGTTAGTGTTGTTTTATTTTATAAAATAAAATTATTTCTAATTATTATGGAACAAACAAAAACACTTAAAAATCATAAGCAATTTTTCACACTAGGAATCACAGCCATTTTTCTTACCATGATTGCTTTAAGCCTTTTTTATGTAACCGGCACTAACGCTAGTTCATCTGATAGCTATTCCGACTATGAAGTATATCAAAATTAAATTTTGAAATCATAGAAAAACACTTGAACAAATCGAATGAATCACCCTGTGGCAGAGACCACAGGGTATCAGCTCGCGAACAATCGTAA